>JABAAA010000063.1 GCA_014239005.1 Alphaproteobacteria bacterium
CGTTGGTGGGCGAGCCTCGTGTGTTCGTCCGTCCTTCGCCGGCGAGCGCGGAGCATAGTTTGACGACGGGTTTGTTGGAGAATTTGTTATTGTGCGAGGCTTGCGGGTATGAAACTTTGCTGGTCGAATCGGTAGGCTCGGGACAGGCTGAGACGTTGATCGACGACTATGTCGATTGTCTGTTGGTGCTGGTAGCGCCAGGAAGCGGCGACGGGTTGCAAGGCATGAAACGGGGGTTGTTGGAGTTGGCAGACATTCTTGTCGTCACCAAAGCGGACGGGGAACAGGCGCAACGAGCGCACAAAACTTTGGAGGACTATCGGCAGGCGTTGGGAAGTTCTGCGACGCGGCGCACGACGCGTTATCTTGTCTGTTCGGCGGAGGGGGGGGGGGGGAGGGGGGGGGGGGGAGGGGGGAGGGGGGAGGGGGTTGATTCTTTGTGTGAGGAGATAGACGCGTTCTTTGCAAACCGTTCGGCGGAAGAAGTGTGGAAACGTCGTTGTATGCAACGCAAGAATTTGTTTTTGCGCGCCTTCGCGAAAGAGGCTGTGGAAGATGCGTTGCGGAGGGGGAAGCTGGGAGGGGGAGAGACTTTAGGCGAGGTGCTGGAAAGGTTAAACGATACGAAAGGGGAGGGTTTGTTGCCCGCGGAAGAAGCGGCGAAGTGGTTTGCCAAACAGACATGTTATGCGTCTGAAAACAACACTACTTAATTAAATTTTTAATTAAGTTTTTAATTAAGTTTTCAGTCAAATTTTCAGTCAAGTTTTTAGCCAAGTTTGGCAAAGGAAAAATTTTCTTGTTCACGCCTTCTGAATGTCGCCCATAAACACGCGAATGTGCTGCTCCAACGCGCTCGCCTGAGAACGCAAGTGCTCGACACTGCGCGAAAGCTCGACCGCAGATTCGTCCGCCCCCGCCGACGCCGTATCCACCGTGGTAAAGCTCGTTTGGATAGTTGCGACATTGTTCGCCACATCCAACATGCTTTTTGCCACCGCTTCTCCCGTTTGACGTTGCTGTTGCATCGTCTCGGAGATTCCGCCCACCACGGTTGCGGCACTACGCACCGTTCCGCGTATCTCGTCCAAGACCTGCAACACCTCTGCCGAACTGGTCTGCAAGTTTCCGATCAAGCCCGCAATCTGCTCGGTCGCCTTGGTGGTCTGATCGGCAAGGTTCTTCACCTCCGCCGCCACGACCGCAAAACCCTTGCCCGCCTCGCCCGCTCGCGCCGATTCGATGGTGGCATTCAACGACAACAGGTTAACCTGTCCTGCGATCTCCTGAATGAGCTGGACGACCGAGCCAATCGATTCGGACGCCGACGCCAACAGCTTCGCCGAGCGGTCGGCTTTCTCGGTGCTGGTCACGCTCTGATGAATGACCTGCGTCGATTCCTGCGCCCGACGGTTGATCGTATCCAACGCTTGCGTCAAACGAGCGATCTCCTCGGCAGCACCACGCACACGCTGGGTCGTGTTGGCAACGCGCGGCAACATCTGCTGCGTCGCCTCGCGCGCCTGTCCCGCTTGCCGCCGCATCTCGTCGGAAGTCTGCACCAAATGCCCTGTCGCATCGGCTAGCCCGCCCGTAGCTCCCTGCACCTTCTCTTGAAAGTCGATGATCAAACCCTCCAACCTGCGGCTCCTTTCTTCGTCCATGCGCCTCGTGTCGCTACGCGTATCCTGCGGGCTTCCTTCGCCGCGCGCGCGGTCGACCAACCCCTTCAACAAGCGAGCATAGTCGCCCAGTCGATCGTCGCGCTCCAAGTAAGGCAAGGGACGCTCGCCGCGTTGAAAAGGGATCAGGCTTGCAACCAAAAAATCGACACCGCCTTGCCTCGTCTCACGCCTGGGTACCAGCCCCTGCCCTGCAACAAGACACAAGAGCGAAAAAACCGCCGCCAGAAACAGAGCCAAACGCAACAAAAAGCCCTCCTGCGGCGGCAAGGAGGGAGGGTCGGTTGCTAGCGCTTGCTCCTGTCCAACGCCCGCGCGCTCCACATCCGCGATGGCAAGCGTCCACGACTCGCCGAACAGACGGAGCGAACGGAACTGAACAAACCTGTGCCGCTCGTCGCCGCGCTCACCCTCGGTCGCCGTCGCGCCCAGCGCGCGCGTTTCGACGAATGCCTCTTCGAGCCACGCGCGAGCCTCCGTCAGTTTCTTTTCTCCGTCTTCGATCTGTAGCGTGCCGCTAGGATCGACGAAAAAGAGCCGCGTTCCCGGCAGGTCGTCGAACGAGCCCGAGCGCAACAGAAGCCTTTTCAACAACTGCTCGCGCGACTGAAACACCAACATGCTTCCCAACAGCGTGCGTTCGGCGCTCATCAAAGGCAGCGCGTAAAAGGCAAAGGGCGTTTCGGGAGCGAAGGCGACGGGCGAGCGCGTATGGCTTGCAAAAAAGATTTCCGTGCCACCATCCAAGGTGGTGGCAGCTTCGCCCTGCAAAAGGGGTGAGCCTTGTTCGACAGCAAACAGAATGGCACGGCGATAGACCTCTTCCAACAATTCTCCCGTCTCCTCGCCGAGCGCTTGACGCAAGGACTGGGAGGGCAATGTTTCCCCTGCTACGGAGGGAGCCTCGCCGCTTTCTTCGCTGCTTTGTTGGTTGGTCTCGCCTTCTTCGCTACTTTTTTCTGTCTCTCGAAAGTCGATGTCGGCAAACGCCTCGTTGCCGCTGGCGACGAAGACGACTTCGCCCTCGACATTCACGATCAACATCTCTTGCAAAAAGTTGTCGCGCAAGAACGCCCTCGCCGTCTCGTCGGACGAGAGGAGGTTCGGAGCAATCGTCGAACTTTGCTCCGCTGCCTGTTCTTGTTCTTGTTCTTGCGCCTGCGACAGCGTCTCGACATAGGCGCGCAAACGCGGTGCGCTCGCCATGGCGTGCAATGCCGCTCCCCAGCTTTCGCTATTGGATTTCACCTGCTTTTCGGAGAGGTCCGACAACAGACGGAATTGCCTTTCCGCTTCTTGCCCCAAGACGCGTTGGGTTCGCGTGCTGCTCTCTTTTGCGAACTGCTGGAAGAGCCTCGTGCCGCCCAGCGAATAAAAAGCGAGGATCACCGCAAGGCTCAGGCTTCCGAACACCCACGGCGTGCGTAAAAACTTGTAGACGCGCTCCCACCCCGACGGTTCCCTTGCCTGCGCCTCTGCTCGCGTCCGTTCCTGTCGATATTGTGTTTGCCGATATTGTGTCTGCTCTTGTGCGCGTGCGGGGACGCTTGAGGGGGGCATCGGGCGTCGTGCGACAGCGACGATACCTCTTGTATTAGCTTGCGTCTTGTCTTGCGTCTCGTTTTGCGTTCTATCGCTCTTGTCGCGGTCAGAGACGGGCGAGATCGCACCGAAGGCTCGACGCGTCCTCATGCCTAAGGACGCGGCAACCTTTGTCCATCGTTGGAACGGGTTCACGCTTGGGTGGCTCTTCGGGTTTGGGGAAAGGGGATTGTGGAAAGATTACGGGGCTTTGAGGAGTGCATTCCCGATTCTATCACACTTGTCGAGCAGAGTCATTCTGCTGCAGGTCTTGCCAGTTTGACCGCCTCTTCCAACGCGACGGAAACGATTCGGCTGCATCCGGGCTCTGGCATGGCGACGCCGTAGAGGCGCAAGGCGCGGCTCATGGTGTGGCGGTGGTGCGTAATGACGAGGAATCGCGTATCGTGTTGTCGCGCGATGTCTTCGAGCAAGTCGCAAAATCGTGCGACATTGGTGTCGTCGAGGGCTGCGTCGACCTCGTCCAAGATGCAAAAGCCTCCGCCCGTGACGGAGAAGACCGCCAAGACGAGCGCGATGGCGACCAACGCCTGCTCGCCGCCCGACAGCACGCTGAGCGACTTGAGCCTTTTGCCCGGCAGCGCGATGCGTATTTCAAGCCCTGACGAGATGGGGGCTTCGGGGTCGGAAAAGAAGAGCTTCGCCTCGCCGCCACCGAACAATCGCTCGATGAGCGCCGCGAAGCGCACGCCCGTCTCCTGCTGCACGCGCACCAGTTTCCCAGATGCCTCCTCCTCCAGCTTTCGTACCGACAAGTGCAACTTCTCCAACGCCTGTGCAACATCGGTGTGCTGTCGCTCGGTCTGCTCTTGCTCTTCGGTGATAAGCTCGAGCTCCTGCTTCGCCGTAAAGTTGATTTCACCCAAGCGCGCTCGCTTGTCTTGCGTCGAGCGTTTCGCAGCTTTTTGTACTTCGACATTCTCAGCAAGAAAGGCATCGTCGAGGTCGTAACGCCGTTGCAAGTCCGAAAGCGAGCAGTCCATCTCTTCTTGCGCACGCGTCGCCAAACGTTGGCGTTCCAGCGGCAGCGGCTCGGCTTGGGTTTGCAAACGCACCGCCTCCTTTTCCGCCTCCGCGTTTGTTGCCGAGCATCGTCGATGTTGCTCGCGCAGCCTCGCCAGGCACCCGCTCGCTTTCTCCAAGTCATCCTTGTGCGCTCGATGCTCAAGCGAAGCGCGACGGTGGAGCGCACGTTGTTCGTCCAGCGACTTTTGGTCGCGCAACGGACGCGCATCCCATGTCGCAGCTTCGTTTTCAAGCGCACGCAGACTCTCGACACTGCGCTGCAACAGCTGGCGATGACGCTCGGTCAGCGCACGCAAACGCTTCTCACTTTGAAGACGCGCTTGCTCTTCGTCGCGCGCATGCACAATCGCCGCCTGCTCGCGCTGCCGTTCTGCCAGCAACCCGCCCTGCTCTTCCAACAAACTCTCGCGCCTTCTGCCGAGCTCTGCCTGCTCGGCTGCCAAACGCTCTCGCTCGTCCAGCTGCCGCAAGCCCTGTTCTGCCGAACGCTCCTTGTTGCGCGCATCCTCCAAGCTGAGCGAAAGCTGCTGCTCGCTCGCACGATCGCGCTCCTGTTCCCGCGCAAGCGTCTCCGCCGTGCGCATGCGTTTGCGCAACTCTTGCAAGGCTTTTCCTTGTCGAGCCTGTTCGTCCAACACGGCTTGCACACGCTCACGCGTCTCGACAAGCTTTCTTGCAATCTCTGCCGCTTGCCGCTCATACTCGTGCTGCAAGCGCGCCAAGTCCGCCTCGCTTTTCGCCAGCGCCTGCTTGCGTTGTTCTTTTTGCAAGAAGGCGTGAAAACGTTGCTCCAATGCCGCTGCCAGCTCGGCGCGGGTTGCCAGTCCGTCCCATCGCCAGCACGCGCCGTCGCGCGTCACCACCCTCTGTCCGCGCGCGAGCATCGGATGCAATTTCTCCCCCTCGCGCCTTGAGGAGACCAGCCCGATGCAAGCCAAACGTTCGCGCAAGGGAGGCGGTGCGTTTGTAAAGAGTGCTGCAAAACTGACGACCCCCGCAGGCAGAGGAGGCGAAGAGGCTGCGGGAGGCGGAAGGGTTTTCCACGCGCGCCAAGAATTAAGATGATCCTTGAGGGTTTCGATGTTCTGCGTCTCCTCCTGCCAGCTGGCGAACAGGTCTTCGCCGAGCGCACCGAACAGAGCGCGTTCGAGCCCTTCAGGAATGGTGCAATCCGCGACCAACGGGGTATCTTCTGCTTCGCTCTGCGCCGCTTGCGAAGACGAGGATGCCTCCCGCAACAGCTCGCGATCTCTGTCGCGTTCTTCGCTCAGCGCGCGATGACGGGCGCGATAACCAGCCTCGACCTGCTCGCGCGTCTGTGCCAGCGCCTCTTCTTCGCGGCGCAGGCGCGGCAGCACCTTGCTCTGCGTCTCGTGTGCCTTCTCCTCGGCCTGTTGCACCTGCTCGGTGAGGCTGTTCAAGTTTTCTGTCCGTTCTTGCGTCAAGTTTTGCGTCAAGTTTTGCAAATGCGCGCTGGTCTGTGTTTTTTTGCCAATTTTTTCGGTCAGTTTTGCAAGTTCTTTTTCCAGCTGTTCTTTCTGCAAGCGCGATGCAGCAAGGCGTTCCGAATAGACGGCACTCTTCCTGTCGATGTTGCTGATCTCAATGGCGATTTGTTTCAACCTTCGCTCGATGCTCACCAGCTCCTGCGTCAACGTTGCCAAAGCTTTTTTATGGTCTTTTTTATGATTTTGCTCGCTCTCGCCCTGTTGTCGAGTGGGCTGTTTTGAATTGTTGCTCGGCTTGCTTTGCGTTTGCAAATTTTCTCTAGCCTCGTGCCACAAGCGTTCAACCTCTTCGAGCGCACGCTGTTGGTCATTGTGTTGCTTTTCCTGTTCGCGCTTTCGCAGCAGCAGGTCTTTTTTTCGCTGCTGGTTTTCTTTCTGCGATCGTTCCATAAGCGCCATGTCTTGAGCGATGCGTTGGCATCGCACCGCACTTTCGATCTCGCGCTTTTCAGCCGCCGCATGGTGTTGCTGGGCTTGAACCGTTTCCGCCTCGATGGTGGCGAGCGCGACGCGTCCCTGCTCGTTCTGCTGCTCGTGCACCTTTTTTCGTTGTTCGATCGAGTTCGCAGCCTTCTCCAAAGCTTGCTGTTCGCGCAGCAAGTCCGCCGCTTGCCAGCGTTTGATCTGCAACGAGAAGGTTCGATAACGCTCGGCACGCGCCTCGTCGGTGCTGAGGGTTTGTCGTCGCTTGGCGAGCTCTTGCAAGCGATCGGCGACGCGCGTCAAGATCGTCTGGGTGTTTTCCATGGCAGCGAGAGCTTCGCTGCGTCGCGTATACAAACCCCTGACTCCCGCAGCTTCTTCGATCAGCTGGCGTCGTTCGACGGGCTTCGCCTCGACAAGAGCCGCAACCCTTCCCTGCGCGATGATCGCCGAGGCATTCGCGCCCAGTCCGACATCGGCACACAGCGTCTGTACCTCGCGCGCCAACGCTTCCTTGCCGTTGATGCGATAGGTCGAGCCCCCGCCGCTTTCGATGCGCCGCGAAAGAGCGATCCTGCGTTCACCCTGCAAACGCGACAGAGGATGACTGCTGAAAGGGCTGTGAGAAGGGCTATCGGGCAGATTTTCTAGATTGCTTTCTAGATTGTTATCGGGGTTGTCGTTCGACGGCGACGTTGTTGTCGGTTGTGCTGTCGTCGAGAGGGGGTGCTCCAAGATCAAGGTCACCTCGG
>JABAAA010000064.1 GCA_014239005.1 Alphaproteobacteria bacterium
CGTCTCGATACTTGGTGCACAAGCGCTCGAGCGCTCGACGAAAGTCCTTGTCGTAGGGCAAGGTGAGACTTTCTTTGCAAACGATGCGATCTTCGCCGTCGGTCTCGATCAAAGCTGCGTCCATGCCGTCGCGCGAGGTGCCCGACATCAAGCCTATCGCAAGCAAGGGGCGCTCAGGCAAGCGGAAACAAAGAGCGCAAGATACTATTCGAGCGCCTTGTCGAACTCAGGCAGAGCCTCGAAGAGGTCTGCAACCAACCCGTAGTCTGCAACACGAAAGATGGGAGCATCGGGATCCTTGTTAATGGCAGCGATGACCTTCGAATCCTTCATGCCGGCAAGGTGCTGAATCGCACCCGAAATGCCGACGGCGATGTAAAGATCGGGAGCGACGATCTTACCCGTCTGCCCGACCTGATAGTCGTTCGTGACATAGCCCGCATCGACGGCAGCGCGCGATGCGCCGACGGCAGCCTTGAGCTTGTCTGCAATTTTTTCCAACAGCTGAAAATGCTCGCCCGCCTGCATGCCGCGTCCACCCGAAATGACGATACGCGCCGAGGTGAGATCGGGACGCTCGGAAGAACTCAAGGTCTCTTCCACCACTTCGCCAAAAGCGTGCTTCGCACCATCAGGCACGGGCAGCTCTTCGATCACAGCCTCCCCTTCCCGCGTCTCGACAGGATCGAAGGCGCTCGTGCGCACCGTCAAAGGAACGATATCCTCCTTGCTCTCCACCGTCGCAATCGCGTTGCCCGCATAGACGGGACGGCGAAAACTTTTCTCCGAGACAATCTCAACGATGTCCGAAATCTGTTGCCGATCGATCAACGCCGCAAGACGCGGTAGCAGGTTCTTGCCGTAGAAGGTCGCCGCCGCAACAATGTGACCGAACGAAGGCGCAACGGAAACCAGAGACGCCGCAAAAGCCTCCGCATCCTCGTGCGCAAAACGCGCGTCCTTGCAAACGAGAACCTTGTCGATCCCTTGAAAAGACGCAAGATCGCGCGCAACCTCGTCCGCCTGCCGATCAGAAACAGCGACGACGCCCACAACCTCGCCACCCGACTTTTCCTTGATACCCACACAAGCACGCAAGGCGCTCAAACTCGTGCGCAACACAGACGAGCCGTCATGCTCGACAATCAGAAGGACGGACATGCTCTGCTCCTTTTCCTTTTTCTTTGTCCTTTGCCGTTGTTCACAGCACCTTGACTGCCTTGAGCTTGGCGACAAGGTCTGTCGCGCTCTCGACAAATGTGCCGCTTTCGCGTTTCGCAGGCTCGACGACCGAAAGCGTCTTGACGCGCTCGACCACCTCGACACCCAGACTTTCGGGGGTCAAAACTTCGATCGGAATCTTGCGCGCCTTCATGATGTTCGGCAAGCTCGCATAACGAGGCTCGTTCAAGCGCAGATCGACCGTGAGAACAGCAGGCAGCACCATGGCACGCACCTGCAAGCCGCTGTCGATCTCGCGCGTCGCCTGCGCCTTGCCGTCTTCGATCTCCAACTTCGATACGGAGGTCGCCTGTCCCCACCCTAGCAGG
This sequence comes from Alphaproteobacteria bacterium, assembly GCA_014239005.1. Lineage (GTDB taxonomy): Bacteria > Pseudomonadota > Alphaproteobacteria > JABAAW01 > JABAAW01 > JABAAW01. Next base: position 1,551 of record JABAAA010000064.1, read on the forward strand.
GCTGCCAGCATCTGTCCCGTCTGGTTGTTGTCGCCATCGATCGCCTGCTTGCCCAGCAGCGCCAAGCCAACCTCCTCCTTTTTCACCAAGCTCTTCAACAGCTTCGCCAATGTCAAAGGTTCGGTTTGCCGAGGGGCTTCGATGCGCACCGCCCGATCGGCGCCGACGGCAAGCGCCGTGCGCAACACCTCCTCGACCTTCACCTCCCCCACGCTCACTGCCAGGACCTCGCTCGCAATTCCCTTCTCGCGCAGACGAATCGCCTCTTCCAAGGCGATCTCGCAAAAAGGATTGAGCGACATCTTCACATTCTCCGTCTCGACACCGCTGCCGTCCGCCTTCACGCGCGGCGTAACATAGGCATCCACAACGCGCTTCACAGGAACAAGAACCTTCACGATACCCTCTCAACCTCTCCGTGTCTCCATGTCTCCATGTCTCCATGGGGCTACAAGGATGCTTCCCCCCCGCGTCCTTTTTTAATTTCGGCAATCGCCGCGCACAGCGATGCTAGACCGATTTTCCAACGCAAGCAACCCCGTAACAAGCGCGCGTAGAGATACAGGCGAGGTGGATAGGAAACATGCCTTTGCTTCAACCAAACCCACATCAAGACCGTCATCCATAACGGATCTTGTTGTAACTTTTCTAAAGTGACATGGGCAGGCAAATCCAATGCTTTCGGCAAGCCGGGCAATGACTTCGCCTCGTCGATCGGATCCGAAAAGCCATAACGTCTGTGGAGAGCGCATATCTCTCCCATAAGATGGGCTGAATACAAAGCGCGTCTGTTGCGCACAAAAAGGCTGCCAGGATTCTTTCTGTAGCCGTAAAGAATATCGGGAAGATTGACAACCTTTGCCCGCTCTTGCATGCGAAAGATGAAATCTCTGTCTTCCGCACCGTTCTTGAAAAAAGAACGATATCCCCCGACGGCAAGCGCAAGCTCGCGACGATAAACAGCAGAGGCGGGACACAATTCCAGAGACACCACTCTGTAAGAAAAACTTTCAGAAGAAACCCTTGCCAAAGACGGCAGACGAATATTCAGCCTCTTGTGGTCAGGATCGACTTTGAAACGAAAGTAAGAGCAACCCACCATGCCGATATCAGGATGCTCCTTCATAAAGTCGATTTGGCGCTCGAACCTTTCGGGAAGAGACAGGTCGTCCGAATCCATACGCGCGACAAGCGGCGCACGCGCTTGCTCAAGTCCTATTTGAGATACGCGCGTTACACCTATGTTTTCTTTGAGAAAAATCGCACGAACACGCCTGTCCTTACGCGCGTAAGAACGAAGCAAAGCAGGGGAGTCGTCTCGCGACGCATCGTCGATGATGATGCACTCAAAATCGCCGAAGCTCTGCCCAAGAATCGACTCCAAGGCTGTCGAAAAATGCTCCGCGTTGTTGTAGAGTGGCATCACCACCGAAAGAGACGGAGCAGAGGGCATCCTATGTCTTTTCCCAGATGGGTTTGGGTTTGGGTTGTTGCCAAAAATTTCTATGCCATATAGGGAGGTGTAGAAAAACGTCGAGACAGACGCTCAAAGCCAATCTCAAAGTTAGGATGCCGTCAAGCTCGATCGCACGCAGAAGGCAAACTAAGGCTCGTCGCAATCCCCCCCTGCCCTTGAGACGGTTTCCTATCAACCCCAAGTACAACCGCGCACCGATGTTGTCATCGAAAGGTTTCTCCGCAAGCCACTCGAACAGCAACTCCGTCATCCAACGATGATCTTGTTGCAAATCCTCCAAGATTGGTTTGTCGGAAAATCCCAAAACTTGCGGCAAACGCGAAAGAGGCTCGGTTTCTTCGAGCGGATCCTCCTTGCCGCAGCGTCTCCGCAACGCGCAGTAGGTTGCCATGATACTACCAGCCTTCCTAGCCAAATTGTTCTTGCGAAAGCTACTACCGGGGTTGAAGCGGTAGACGTAGAGCTTCTCGGCGAGGTTGGCAACCTCCGTCCCTTCGTGCATCCTCAACACGAAATCGCGATCCTCCGCTCCGTTTGCAAAAAACTTCCTGTAACCCCCTACCCCCAAGGCAATCTTCCTGCGGAACATGACCGAAGGACAACACAGAATCGACGGTCTGCCCGTAAGATAACGATGCCGCTCCTCTCGCTTGCTCGGCAAAGAGCCCGAACTGCCGAGCAAACGTTTGCGTCCTTGGGCATCTTCACTGAACCGAAAGAAGTCACAGCCCAGCAACCCAACCTCCTCATGCTTTTGCATGTAATCGTGTTGTTTTTGCAAGCGACAAGATAACGAAAGGTCGTCCGAATCCATACGCGCGACAAGCGGCGCACGCGCTTGCTCAAGTCCTATTTGACATACGCGCGTTAAACCTATATTTTTTTCGAGAAAAACAGCACGAACACGCTTGTCCTTACGCGCGTAAGAACGAAGCAAAGCAGGGGAGTCGTCTCGCGACGCATCGTCGATGACGATGCACTCAAAATCCGAAAAGCTCTGATTGAGAACAGACTCTACGGCTTCAGGAAAATGCTCCGCGTTGTTGTAGAGTGGCATCACCACCGACACTTTCGGCATCGATAACATGACGGAAAAACAAAGCGTTATGCTCTGCTATTGACAAAAAAGGTCAAGCGCGCAATTTCTCGTTTTGCGGATCGTAAGGACTCTCGCCGACAACTCTTGCCGGCAGCTTTTTGTCCAAAATCAACACCTCCAGCTCAGTGCCCTCCGTAGCATACTTCGCCTCCAAATAACCCAGTCCCAGACTCTGGGCGATCCGATGCCCGTAGCCCCCAGAACTCAACCGTCCGATCATCGAACCACCCTTCTCATAAACAGGCTCGTTGCCGAAAGGATCAGCATCGTCCGCCTCGATCGCCAAGGTCGCAAACTTAACCCGACAGCCCTCTCGTTGTTGTTCCAACAACCTTTCAGTGCCTACATAGGCGACATTGTCCTTCAGCTTGACAAAACGATCCAACCCCGCCTCCAACGGCGTGTAGTCCATCGTCAACTCCTGCCCCCACATCCGATAAGACTTCTCGATGCGCATCGAGTCCATCGCGCGCATGCCCACCATCGCAAGACCATGTTTTTCTCCCTCCGCAGCCAGCGCGTCGAACAGCGCGTTTTGCGACGCGATCGGATGATGCAATTCCCACCCCAACTCTCCGACAAAGTTCACGCGCAAAGCACGAATATCCGCCTGTCCCGCCACCGTGATCGTTTGCGCGCTCAACCACGGAAAAGCCTCGTTGGAAAGGTCGGCGTCCGTCAAACCTGAAAGTACGTCGCGCGCACGCGCTCCGCACAGGACAAACGTGCCGCGCTGCAACGTGCTGTTCGCAAGAGACAGCGAAAGATCGGGAGGAAGACATGCCTTCAACAAATCATGGTCGAAACGCTCGGCGGCACCCGAACTCACGATGTAGTAATGCTCCTCGTTTATCCTCGTGATCGTGAACTCGCTACGCACCCCCCCAGACGAATACAGATTGTGTCCCAGTTGAATCCTCCCATCCTTCTTCGGAACGGTGTTGGCAATCATCGTTCGCAGCCACAGTCCCGCACCTTGTCCCGTCAAGTCGAACTTGGCAAACCCCGTCAAGTCGATCAGCCCCACGCAGTCACGCACCGCCTTGCACTCCGCCCCGACCGAATCGAACCAGTTCGAACGGCGAAAGCTGTAGCAATCCTTACGCTCTACGCCCTTGGCAGCAAACCAGTTCGGACGCTCCCAGCCGTAGCGCTGTCCCCAAACCGCACCGCGAGCGTCCAGCTTGTCGTGACAAGGGCTCTTCTTCTTGCCGCGTGCCGCAGGACGCTCTTCCATCGGATAGTGGACGATGAACACATGCTCGTAAGCCTCGATATTCTTCTTCGCAGCGTACTCCTTGTCGGCGTAGTCACCGAAGCGCCGCGGATCGAGCGACAGCGTATCGACCGAAGCCTCGCCGTGAAGGATCGTCTCCGCCAGCACCTTGCCCGCTCCCCCCGCTGCCGTGATGCCGAAGCTGAACCCTTCAGCAAAGTAAAAGTTGCGCAAACCCCACGCGCGTCCAAGAAAGGGGTTGCCGTCGGGCGTGTAAGAGATAGGTCCATTCACCACATCCTTGACCCCGGCAACGCCAAACGAAGGCACCCGATGCGTCGCAGCCTCGATGTGCGGCGCAAGGCGATCGATGTCGCCGGGCAAAAGCTCCCTGCCGAAGTTCGAAGGAACGCCATCGGCAAAGCACAGCTGCGCACCTTGCTCGTAAGGACCCAAAATGTAGCCCTGACGCTCCTCGCGCAGGTAGTAGGAGGCGTCCGATTCGCGCAACACCGCCATCTCGGGTAAACCCTGCCGCTTGCGCTCGATCAACTCCGGCACATCGTCGGTGACGATATACTGATGCTCGACCGGAATCACAGGAATATCCAATCCCACCATCGCCGCCGTCTGACGCGCGTAGTTGCCCGTGGCAGCCACGACGATCTCGCAGGTGATCTCGCCTTGCGTCGTCTTCACCAGCCACTCGCCGTTAGGCTTCGCATCGATCGCGGTGACCTCCGTTTGCAGACAGATCTCCGCTCCACCCATCTTCGCTCCCTTCGCCAATGCCATCGTGACATCGGCAGGCGCGACATGCCCGTCTTCGGGGTGAAAGAGCGCACCCACAAGCCCTTCCGTGTTGCACAAGGGCCAGAGCTCCTTGGTCTCTTGCGGCGAGATGACGCGGAACGGCACGCCGATCGTGTTCGCCGTACCGCAATAGTTGTGATACTCGTCAAGGCGTTCTTGCGTACAGGCAAGACGCAGGTTGCCCGTCTGGTGGAACGAAACCGCCTGTCCCGTCTCCGCCTCCAGCTTCTTGTAGAGATCAACCGAGTACTTGTGAAGCTGTCCGACGCTGTAGGACATGTTGAACAGAGGCAACAAGCCCGCCGCGTGCCAAGTCGAGCCCGCCGTCAACTCGGTGCGTTCTAGCAGGGTGACTTCCTTCTCCCCCAACTTCGTAAGGTGGTAGGCGACAGAGCAACCGACGACCCCGCCGCCGATGACAACAATACGCGCATGGGTTTTCATAGCGAGCCTCTCCGTAGTGGTTACACGCAAAAAAACCTAGCACGAAAAACGAGCTCTTGGCAACCGCAGACAAATTTCGCAAAACGCTGGAAGGATTCAACAGAATGTTCAATCGATCTTGCAAAAAGCGAAGCAAGCGGCGAGCGGCTAATGGCGGAGTGGAATGCCGTCTGCGTCATTCGCCATTCGCCGCCGACAAGCTTACCTCGTTATATGAACCTCCCCCTGTCTCCTTTGCCCCCTTCTCTTCCTCCCTTGTCTCGATGCGTTCCTCAAGCGGGGTCAGACCACGAGATCAGACCAAAAATCGGTCACAGGGGTGAAAGCGTCGTGGTGGTCGCCAAACGAAACGCTGATCGAAAAAGCAGCGTTTCCCGTTCCCGTGTCAGGGT
>JABAAA010000065.1 GCA_014239005.1 Alphaproteobacteria bacterium
CCCGCGTTGTGGAGAAGATCGACACCCGTCGCTGCGCCGCCAAAGACGCCCATCCACACGATGACAACAGAAGTCGGCACCAGCAGAACACAGAGGCAGAACTCTCGGATGGTGCGTCCTTTGGAGATTCGCGCGATAAACATCCCGACGAAAGGACACCACGCAACCCACCACCCCCAGTAGAAGACCGTCCACCAGCTCTGCCAATCGCTGCCAGGCTCGGTGTTGACCCAAAAGCCCATGGGAATGACATTCCACAGGTAATCACCGGCGGCGGTGACCACCATGCCGAGAATGAACCCCGTAGGTCCAAGCACGAGGAAGATAAGAAGAAGACCGATGCTGATCCAGACATTCCACTCACTCAAAATACGGATGCCCTTGTTGACCCCGGAGACGGCAGATGCCGTGCCTATCACCGTAATCAGCGCGATCAGAATCAGCTGGTTTGTGATCGTGTTCGACAACCAGCCCAGATTGCCCAACCCGTTTGCGATGGCAACCACTCCCAGTCCCAGCGATGTGGCGAGCCCGAAAATCGTACCAAAGACGCAAATCAGATCGATAATGTGTCCCCAAAACCCGAAGATCCTGTCTTTCAAAACAGGATACAGCGCGGTGCGCATGGAAAGGGGCAGTCCTCGACGGTAGGTAAAGTAGGAAAGAGCCAGCCCGACCAACACATAGAGCGCCCAACCGTGGAAGCCCCAATGAAAGATCGTGATGCGTATGCCGATAATCGCGGCATCCACACTGTTGGGTTCCACCCCTTCTCGCGTCATGAAAGGGTTGTCTTGGATGTGGTACATCGGCTCGGCAACGCCCCAATAGATCAGACCGGAAGCTAGCCCCGCGCTGAAAAGCATACAGATCCACGAGAAAGTCGAGAAATCGGGTTTGTCGTTCTCCTTGCCTAATTTGACATCGCCGAAGCGGCTGAACATCAGCCACAGCACGAAGAAAAGCACCCCCGAGACGACCACGACATAGAACCAGTCCAAAGTCGAGCTGATGAAACTCTTGCCAAGCTCAAAAACTTTGCCAGAGTAATCCACATCCCAAACCGTAAAGGCGACGAAACCAATGATCATAAGCGTCGAGGCGATACCCATGAAGGTATTCGCACCGGCGAACAATCCCGATTTCGCAACCAGATTGGCAGGAATGATTTGAGGTTTTTTAGCCATAATAGTGATCTCTCCCAAGATTCATTGGCAAGTTCCGCGGCAAGCCAAGCGGCAAAATTCCATGCTCAATCCGCCAACACACGGCCCCCTATCACCCCCATCGTAGATAGAAGAAGACCGTCGGTCAAGGGAGGATCGACGCTAAATCGACGCTAGCCTTGAAAATGCGCCAAAATCAAAATGTTGAAAGCGCGAAAGGTTGAAAATTCCATCTCGAACACCCCTACTCCTACCCTTAAATCTCTGTCGCGTTTCTGCTACACTGGAGACAATACCTCCCCCCGTCCTTCCCCCTCCATGTCCTTCAACACCTTCGGCAGAATTCTGCGCTTCACCAGCTGGGGAGAAAGCCACGGCGTCTCCATGGGCTGCATCCTCGACGGAATCCCGCCGCGAATCTCCCTCTCGACAGAGGATCTTCAGCGCGAGGTCGAGCGCAGACGATCGGGACTCTCCCGCTTCACCTCGCAACGCAAAGAACCCGACCAAGTGCAAATCCTCTCCGGCGTCTTTGAAGGCAGAACTACCGGCGCTCCCGTCGCGTTGCAAATCCTCAATGTCGACGCAAAAAGCAAGGACTACGCCGAGATCGCACGGCTCTACCGCCCAGGACACGCCGACTATGCAACGCAACAAAAATACGGCGTGCGAGACTGGCGCGGCGGAGGACGCGCCAGCGCACGCGAAACCGTGATGCGCGTTGCGGCTGGAGCCATTGCCAAAAAAATCTTGGGCAAGAAGGTCGTCGTGCGCGCAGCCGTCTCGCAAATCGGTCCGCTTGCCGTCCATGACGAGCAATGGGACTGGACGCACGGCACGCCCGAAACCCTCTTCTGTCCCGACCGCGAGATGCTGCCGCGCTGGCAAGCCCTGCTCGATCAGGCTCGCAAGGACGGCACTTCGCTGGGAGGACGCATCGAGGCGCAAGCCCGCGGCGTGCCGGCGGGGTGGGGAGCGCCCTTGTATGCCAAGCTGGACGCAGACTTGGCGGCAGCGTTGATGGGAATCAACGCCGTCAAGGGCGTCGAGGTAGGGGCAGGATTCGCCGTCGTCTCACGAGACGGCAGGCAGAACGCCGACGAAATGGCAGTGGCAGAAAAGCACACCGACAACAACGCCGTGAACTTCCTGGCGAACAACGCAGGAGGAATCTTGGGCGGCATCTCGACCGGACAGGAGATACGACTTTCCCTGGCGGTCAAGCCGACCAGCTCGGTGCGTCTTCCCTTGCGCACGGTCGGGGCGGATGACAAGGGAGAAGTGAAGGAGGGCATGATCGAAACGAAGGGGCGACACGATCCTTGCATCGCGATCAGAGCTGTGCCGGTAGTAGAGGCGATGATCGCATTGGTGCTGGCAGACCATCAGTTGTTGCATCGCGCACAATGCGGTTAGAGCGGTTAGAGCGGCTAGAGGAGGTGGCGTTTCGTGCAAAGGACGTTGAAAAATCGAACGATCTTCTGCAGAGACAACTTGGAAGTCGTGCGCGGCATCGACAATGATTCGGTCGATTTGATCTATCTGGATCCGCCGTTCAACAAGAAGAAAAAGTTCATCGCTCCGATAGGAACACAGGCGGAAGGCGCAAGCTTTCAAGATTATTTCCGAGAAGAAGATGTCAAGAAAGAATGGTTGGGATTGATCGCTGACGCATACCCTGTCATGAAAGATTACATCGTAGGAATTGGCGACATAGGAAAAAAGAGCAACAAAAATTACTTGTGCTACATGGCTGTACGCCTAATCGAATTTCATCGTGTTCTCAAAAGCACGGGCAGCTTTTATTTACACTGCGATCCTACGATGTCGCACTATTTGAAGATCCTGTTAGATTGCATCTTCGGCGAAGAAAATTTTAGAAACGAACTCGTGTGGTGGTACGATACGGGAGGAATGGCGAAGCGAGATTTTTCCAGAAAACATGATATTATATTGAGGTACAGCAAGGGCAACGATTATGTCTTTCACCTAGAGGCAGGTAAAACCGCGAGAGGCGAGGGGCAGCTAAAGCGATTGGAATACGCCAAAAGACAAGGAGAAAAAAGCACCTATCGACTGACAAGCGCAACGAAACATCCGCACGATGTTTTGCAAATACACGCCATCAATCCGAAAGCAAAAGAAAAAACAGGGTATCCGACGCAGAAACCTTTGCAGTTGTTGGAAAAAATTATTAAAGTTTCCAGCAACAAGAACGATGTTGTATTAGATCCTTTTTGCGGTTGCGCGACAACTTGCGTCGCAGCCGAAAGACTGAACAGGCAGTGGGTAGGTATTGATATTTCCAAAAAAGCCTTCGATCTTGTTCGAGACAGGTTGGCTAGAGAAATAGAAGAAAAAGACACGTTACTGTACGAAGGAAAAGTTATCTATCGAGAAGACATCCCTGACAGAACAGACAGAGGCAGCGAACCTTCCCAAACGATCAATAAGCACTACCTGTACGGGTTGCAAGAAGGATATTGCAAAGGATGCAAAATTCATTTTCATTTTGCAAACTTGACGGAAGATCATCTTGTGCCGAAATCAAAAGGAGGAGGAAACAACATAGAAAATTTACAACTCTTGTGCACAAGCTGCAACAGCATCAAAGGGAACAAGGACATGGCGTTTCTGCACGATAGGTTGCACAAAAGAAAATTTCTCTAAAAGAAATTCCCCTAAAAGGAATTCTATCGCTATCTCCCTCTTGTTCTCTGATGAGCCAAGGTTCCAAAAAAACCCTTGCTTTTCGCTCTGCCCCTCCATAGACTCGCCGAATCCTCCTTTCCCCAAAGCCGAGAGCACCATGAAAAACTTCCTGGCATGGATAAAAAACTCCATCACAACCCTCTTCCGAAAAGGATTCCGCTTCCTCTTCCGAGCCTTCTTTCGCCTGTTTTGGATCCTCTTCCGAACAAGCGCATTCGTCATCGGTGCCGTCATTCTCACACTCGTCCTCGTCGGACTCGCCACATACTGGATCGCAGGAGAGCGAATCGAACGCTCCGCTTGGCAACAGCAAGAGCGAATCGGATTGCGACTCGGCAGCAAGGACCGCCACGACGCGAAACTACGCCGATTCGACATCGACGAAAAAGGATACCTCAAATTCAACCTCAACCAAATCTCCGCCCATTGGGCAGCTCCCGCTCCCTTCATCCCCTTCCTCGAAAAACGAGGAAGCATCAGCCGAATAACCTTGCTCGAAACATTGGAGCACGCCGCGCAAGACGATAACATCAAAGCCCTCGCCGTCGTATCAAGCAACAACGCTACCGCCAGGCTAGGCACTGCAGGCATCGAAGACCTGCGCAAAGCCATCGAAGCCTTCCGCGCTCAAGGCAAAATGGCATGGATCTACACAACCGACATGGGAGGAATCGGCGCAGGATCAGGACTGAGAAGCTACTACCTCGCTACCTCCTTCGATTCCATCTCCATCGCACCCAGCGGAAGCCTCGGGTTCGGAGGCATCCGAATCGAAGTGCCCTTCTTCCGAAACGCGCTCGACAAAATGCAAATCACCCCCGAATTCGAAGCGCGCGAAGCCTACAAAGGCTTCCCTCAACAATGGAGCAATAGCACCATCAGCGAAGAAGTCGAAGAAAACCTCAAAGGCATGGCAGACGGCGTCGCACGACAATGGAGCAAAGAAGTCGAACGAACGCGACGACTCGACAGCGAGACCGTCGCGCGCGCACTCGCCTCCCCCTACATCAACGCCGCCGCAGCCCAACTCAGAGGGCTCGTCGACCGAATCGCTTACTCCCACGAGTTTTGGGATGCCTTCCAAAACACCCTGAAAACTAGCGCAAAACAGCAAGACGACCAAAAAACAGACAACGCAACAGACAACGCAACCGACAAAGCAACGATCGCGCGCACCGCCAGCAACGCCATCCCCTTGCTCGCCTATGCCTCCTACCACCGCTTGGGACAATTCCTCGAAGACGAAAAACAAGGCAAGCGCACGGCGAAAAAAGAACCCCGCGCCGAAGAGACCGCAAAAGACGAGAGCAAGCAAGAGGACGAACAGCCCGCAGAAGAGATGAACCCCGACACTGCGACGGAAGAAAGCGAAAGCGAGGTTGCCGAAGAAGAACCTGCACCGAGCATGAAGAAGGATGGATCGAAGATGGCTCGCGTGGCGCTGCTGAACTGGCGCGGACAAATCGTGCGCGAGCTGCCGCAGGGCGAATGGGAAGAAGGACAAACGATCTCGGCGCGACGAGCGACTCGCCTGTTGCGAAGGCTTGCTAAAGACGAAGAGTTCGATGCGGTCGTGCTGTACATCGACAGCCCCGGCGGCGACTATGTCGCCTCCGATCTCATCTATCACGAGATGATGCGCTTGCGGCAGAAAAAACCCGTCGCCGTGGTGATGGGCGATGTCGCCGCGTCGGGAGGATACTTCATCGCCATGGCGGGAGAACGCGTGTTCGCACAACCCCTGACCGTGACGGGGTCGATCGGCGTGTTCGCCGGCAAGGTTGCAACGCGAGACTTTTGGCAACGTTGGGGCATCGACTGGAGCGTCGTGCAGAGCGGCGGCGAAAGCACCATGCACTCGCTCATCGACAGCTACACCGAAGACGACCTGACCGCGTTGGCAGAAGCGCTGGACGCCATCTACGCCGACTTCACGGAAAAAGTCGCCTCTGCTCGCAACCTTGACAGCTCGCGCATTCAGGCGCTGGCAGGAGGACGAATTTGGCTGGGAGAACAGGCGGTCGCCAACGAGCTGGCCGACGCCATCGGTGGATTCACCGAGGCGAAAGAATGGATCGCTCAGCGTCTGCAACGTCCGCAAGAAAGCATCCTGTTCCTGCCCTACCCGCGCGAGTCGTGGGCTTTCCGACTGCGCCGTGTGCTCAAGCATGCCGTCTCGCAACAAGCGCACACGAGCTTTGAAAAAACGCTTGGCAGAACGCTTGGCAGAACCTTTGGTGGAATCTTGGGCGACCCCTTGCCGTTCGACGCACAAAGAACGTTCGTCCGTCCTGTCGCGCCGTTGTTTTCGCGCCATGTCCATGGACTGGGCGTGTTGAGCGCGCCGCACATTCTGCTGATGCCGTAGCAGGGCTATCTTGTAGCGAGCATCGATCGGATCGAGACACATCGAGCATCCGACCTCGACAGCATAAGGCTTAGCATAGGGCTTAGATAGAGCGCCATGGAAACGGCTTTGCAACGTTTGCGTCCGCAGGACAGCCAATTCCTGTTGGTCGATGTTCAAGAGAAGCTCTTGCCCGCCATGGACAGGGCGAGCTGCGAGGACATGCTTGCGTGCAATGTGCGGCTTTTGAAGGCGATGCATCTTTTCGAGGTGCCGGTCTTGCTCTCTGAACAGTATCCGCAAGGCTTGGGCAAGACAGCGTCCGTGTTGCTAAAAAGCTTGCCTCAGGGGACGCTAAGCTTGGAGAAGAGATGTTTTTCTGTCGCCGACGACGAAGGAATGTTGCAAGCGATCAACGACGCGGCGCGCGCGACGGTGGTGATCGCAGGAATCGAGACGCATGTCTGCGTCTGGCAGACAGCACGAGATTTGCAGCGAAGGGGGTTTCGCACACTCGTCGTCGAGGATGCAACAACCTCGCGTTCGCTCGACGACCGAACCTGTGCAATCGAGAACCTGCGCGTTGCAGGCATCGAAGTGGTGAGCAGCGAGATGCTGCTCTTCGACTGGCAACAGACTTCTGAAGGAGGTGCTTTCAAAGAGATAGCCAAACTGGTGCGCTAGCTGACAACTCGGCGAGGGAGGACTGC
>JABAAA010000066.1 GCA_014239005.1 Alphaproteobacteria bacterium
GCGGTGTGTTGCGTGGCGTGGCTGCCTCCTTCGTCCAGCACGCCCATCAATTTTGAATCGATGGGCTCTGCCCACAACGGACGCGTGACGACGCCGACAAGGGCGATCAGAGAAATCAGAATCGCCCACTGCCCGCTGGTGCTGCGCGGAAGAGCCGCGTGTTCCCATACATCGCTGGAAATGTCCATCCCTTCCTCGTCGCCCGTTCCGCCGTCGTCGCTACCCGTAAAGGCACTGAAGATCTCCTCTTCGGTTCCCTCCTCGACTCCCTTTTCGGCTCTTTTTTCGGCTCTTTTTTCGGCTCCCTTTTCGCTCGAAGCCTGCTCGCTCGAGGCAAGACCAAACGCACCAGCCATCGGCGCATCCTTCTTCTCGTCTTGGCTCTGTTCTGCGTTCGCTGCTTTTTCCACTTTGCTTTCTCCCTTTTGCACTGGCGCCTGTTGTGGTGCGTCTTTTGTCTCTTCTTTTGTTTTTAAGGTGTTGAGAAGGTTGCGGATCTTTTGTTGGTGGGCGGGAGGGATCGAGCCTCGTTTTTTCCAGCCCTGTACAGTGCCGACGGCGAGCTCCAGTTGCGCGGCGCAAGGGCGCAAGCCGCCGAGACGGGCGACAAGCGCGTCAACGCCGGAGCGTCGGTCGAAGTCGAAGTCGTTTTTTTGCTCTGTCATGTCGCCACCTCGTCAAGGCTCTTGTCCAGCGATTGAAGCAAGCTCGCCTCCGAAGGCGCGGCTGCGCATACGATGCGTGCCTGAGGAAAGCTTTGACGCAGACGTACGCCTATGCTGGAAGCAAGGCAGAAGAAGAGCAGGCGCGCGCGTAGCATGGAGGGTTCTCCGAAGGCATGCGCGTACAGCGTTGCAAAAATGTCTGCCGTGCGCGGCGAGTAGAACATGGAGGCGTACAGGGAAGAAGGTACGGACAAGAGGTTGCTAGCGGAGAGAGGCAAGGTTTGCACCGAGACGGCCTTGTAAAGCACGGACTTATCGACAGCATAGCCCTTTTTTCGCAAAGATTCCACAAGATTTCCTCTTCGATCTTGACCGCAGAGATACAAGAGGCGCGCTTGTTGTGGAAGGTGTTGGCGGATCTCTTCGATCAGGCTTGCAAGCGTACCTTGCGCCGTGCGTACGCTTGCAAAGCCCATCCTTCTTGCGAGCGCGGCGCTTTGTGTGCCGACCGCATAGACCGACAAGGCACGCGTCTTCGCGCTATGCAACGGCGAGAGGGTAGGCGTACGGGCAAAGGTGTGACGGAGCGTACGCAAGGCGCTTTTCGAAGTGACAACTAGCGCAGACACTCTGCCCAACTGCTCGACAAGATCGGGGGCGGGCAGCGCTTCGAGAGAGAGCAGGGGAGCGCAAACGACAGACCAACCGCGACGACGCAACCTCGAAGCGCTGGCGTGCGATTCTTCGCGCAAGCGCGTGAGCAACAGGGTTTTTCGATTCGGACTTTCTAACAAGGAGAGCGCGCCCAAGAGCTTTTAGCAGAGAGTCAGAGCCTCTCGACCGCTTGCTCGGAGAGAGGGGTTGACGGCAGGGGGGCTGTCAGCCCTGCCGCTGTCAACTTTCGTGCGAGTGCACCTCCTGTTTTTTCTGCCTCTTGCTCCTTGCCAGCCATCGTTTCTTGCTTCTTCTTTCCCCCTTCGATGACGAAAGCTGTCAGGGCGAGTTCTCCTTCGCGCAAGCGCGCGGATGCGCCCAGCGGCGTGTAGCAGCTTCCTGAAACGGCTTTGAGAAAGGAACGCTCGGCGGTCACTTCGGCTTGGCATGTCCTGTCGGAGACCTCGCGCAAGAGCGCGAGCAGTGAGGTATCGTCGGTGCGCGTGACCAAAGCGATGGCACCCTGCCCTGCTGCGGGCAGGAAGCGTTCTTCGTCGAGCATGCACAAAGGCACGCTGATGCCGAGCCTTTGCAAGGCGCAGCGCGCCATGATGATCGCGTCGTGTTCGCCTTCGTCGAGGCTGCTGAGCCTTCGGTCGATGTTGCCACGAAGCAGGCGAATGTCGATATCGGGTCGTATCGTCTTGACCAACGCTTCGCGGCGCGGCGACGAGGTGCCGAGGCGTGCGCCGTGCGGCAGGGCGGAGAGCCCTTCGCCGTTCGGATTGCGCACGATCAGACAATCGCGTCGTTCGCCACGCGGCAGGTATGCTGCAATCGTCGTTCCTTCAACAAGCGTCGATTCCATGTCCTTTGCCGAATGCACTGCCAGATCGATCTCGCCTTCCAGCAGGGCGCGGTCGAGCTCTTTGGTAAACAGCCCTTTGCCTCCTACTTCGGCGAGGGGGCGATCGAGGATACGATCGCCGCTGGCAACGAAGTTTTGCACGCTCAGGGTGGGCATCGCTGCGCCTAGCTTGTCGGCGAGGGCAGAGTGCAAAAAACGTTGCGCTTGCTGGGCTTGTTCGCGCGAGAGGGGCGAGCGTCGTGTGCCGAGACGCCAACGGGAGGGAAGCATGAAAAAATGAACCTGTAAGGTCTTTATGGAAACGCTACTGCCTGTCTAAAACTGCCTGCTACAATAGAGCAAACGAGCCTCCCTGGCTATAGTCATTATTTCTATACGCAACGTTCGACCGCCACCGCCAACGCCTCGCCGCCGCCGATGCAAATCGCCGCCATGCCACGCCTCAAGTCCCTTGCCTGCAACGCGTGGATGAGCGTCGTGAGGATCCGCGCACCCGACGCGCCGATCGGATGTCCCAACGCGCACGCCCCGCCATTGACATTGACGCGTTCCAAAGGCAAGCGCAAAGCACGCATCGCCGCCAAAGTGACGACGGCGAAAGCCTCGTTGATTTCAAACAGGTCGACATCCTCAATCCTCCAGCCGCAAGCTCGTTCGAGTTTCCGCAACGCCTCGATAGGAGCGAGCGTAAAACGCTGCGGCTCGCGCGCGTGCGCGACGGCAGCCTTGATGGTAGCAAGCGGCTGCCACCCCTGTCGTTCGGCGCACGACCTCCGTGTCAAGACGAGCATGGCAGCCCCGTCGGAAATGGAAGAGGCGTTCGCCGCAGTGACGCTACCCTCCTTCACGAATGCCCCTTTCAAATGCGGTATCTTGGCAAGGTCGACTTTGAAGGGTTGCTCGTCCTCGCTGACAACGCTCTCCTGCTTGCGCGAAGAAACAGGAACAGGAACGATTTCCGCCGCAAAACTGCCGTCCTTGTTGGCTCGCCGCGCCTCGTTGAAAGAGCGCACCGCAAAGTCGTCCATCTCCGTGCGCGAGATTTGCAACTCCTCCGCCGTCTCTTCGGCAAAAACGCCCATGCTCTTCTTCCCCTCTTTCTCTTGTCCTTCTGGCGGATAGGCATCCTCCAAGCCGTCGCACAGCATGTGGTCGAGCAATCTGCCGTGTCCCATGCGCAAACCCCCGCGAGCGTTCGACAACAAATACGGAGCAGAACTCATGCTCTCCATACCCCCGGCAAGAATCGCCGCATCCCTGTCAGGCGCAAGGTTGCACCCCAGCATATCGCACGCCATCATCACCGTCTTCAGACCCGAGCCGCACATCTTGTTGACCGTCGTCGCTCCCACGCTGTCGGGCAACCCCGAAGCCCGCACCGCTTGACGCGCCGGCGCCTGTCCCAGCCCTGCGGAAAGCACGCAACCGACAAGAGCTTCCGAAAAAAAATCAGGCGCCGCGACCCCTTCCCTTGCAATCGCTCCCCCCTCGCTGCCCGCCAAGTCCTTCAAGCAAGCCTGAATGCAGCGCGCTGCCAGCTGCGGAGCGGGGACGGGCGAGAGGTAGCCCTGAAAACTGCCGATCGGCGTGCGGCGCGCAGCAACGATGACGATAGGGTCTTTGTGATCAGGAACTTGGCGATCAGGAACTTGCAACACGAAAACCGACCCTCACTCACACATTTTGTCTACAGGGGTGTTCGCAAACGAGCTCGGAAAAAGACGCGTGGGTGCGGTTGGAATTGAACCAACGACTTCTGCCGTGTGAAGGCAACGCTCTACCCCTGAGCTACGCACCCCTGAGCCGCGCACCTTTGGGTTTTCGCCACAAAGGTCAGAGAAAAGCCTAACCCACCGCGCACCAAAGGTCAATGGCAAGAAACGCCCAAGAATAACCTAAGTCGTCCCAAGCTAGTCCTCCGCGTCTTGCACCCGTTCGAGCGCTTCCGCCCGCCCGTCGCGTTCAAGCCTTGCCATCAAATCTGCAACCGAGCATTCCCGTTGCGGATCGCAAAAAGAAGGGGCGATCTCGGCAAGGGGGGCAAGCACAAAAGAACGTTCTGCAAGGTGCGGATGCGGAAGAATCAGCCCTGGCTCAACGAGGACTCGCCGCTCGTAATAGAGCAAGTCCAAGTCGATCACACGCGGCGCGTAGCGAACCTGCGCTTGCAAGCCGACCCTTCCCTGCGCACGCTCCAACGACTTCAAACGCGCGAGCAAGTCGGCAGGCGACAGACGCGTCTTGCAACGACCGACCGCGTTGAGAAAATCAGGCTGCTCGCGGTTGTACATCGCGCGACTGCGATAGAGCGACGAGAACCGCTCGACGACGACGTCTCCGCGTGCACTCAAGGCATCGCGCGCACGCTCGATATGGGATCGTTTGTCGCCGAGGTTGCTGCCGAAGGCGACGAACACAGGGGCATGCCACATCCTTCCTTCCAAGACGCGTCGAAAATAGAGCGTGCCGCAACAAAACGCCGCAACGAGATGCCGCAACGAGATGCCGCAACGAAATGCCGCAACGAAATGCCGCAACGAAATGCCGAAGGGGAGATTCGAACTCCCGGCCTACTGATTACGAATCAGTTGCTCTACCCCTGAGCTACTTCGGCAGAACCGATCGCACCCTTTTCGCCATGCTAGCAGACTTCAAGTATCGCTCGCGTCTTATCTTGCTGTCGTCTCTCTTGTCTCCGCCCTCTCCTCCATGTTGTTCGGCGCTTTATACGCCTGTCGTTTTACACTATCATGCGCCCTCTCCTCTCGTTCTACAGGATGCATGCGCGTTTTTGATCGCCATATTTTCTCCTCGCTGACAGCTGTTTTTTTGCTCGCCTTGGCGAGTCTTTTGTTGCTGTTCTTCTCGGTGCTGATTCTGCGCTACAGCGAGCTGATTTCGGAGCAACATCGAGTTCTCTCTGCCGTCGTCGCCGCCTGCGCCGTCGGTCTTCCGATGCATGTAAGCTTTTTCCTGCCTCCCGCCGCCGGCGTCGCCGCGTTCTTGTGCCTGCGCGGCTGGCAGCGCGAGGGAGCGTGGCTGGGCGGACTTGTCTGCGGCTACGACGTTCTACGCTGGAGCAACCCCGTCTTGTTGTTCGCCCTGCTATGCTCTGTACTGGGCTGGGTGTCGACGCTTTGGCTGGGTCCTCACACGGCGAGGATCTATTTTTCGCGTTTGGAAAATCTGTACGCGGAACGTTTCCTGCTATCGACCGAGCCGAAGCGCTTTGTCCGTCTGACGAATGAGGTGCATTTGTGGATCGAATCGAAACCTTCGCTCGACGAGTTCCGCAACCTCGTGCTGACGATCGAGAAGCCGCAAAACAAGACCGTCGTCGCTGCACAATCGGGACGGCTTGTGCAAAGCGAACGCGGACTGATGCTCGAAACACAAAACGGCACGCTTTCGAGTTTGCAAAACGACATCTCGCAAACGATTCGCTTCCAAAAACTTCGCTACGGGTTGGAACACCTTGTGAACCCGCCGCAACGTTGGCAGAACCGACGGACGAGCTGGAGGCGATTGGAAATACCGACCTCCGTGCTCTTGCAGCAAATCGTGCGCGGACGGCAGGCGAGCGCCGAGGCGAAAAAGGCAGCGGTTCAAGAAAACGAGATGCAACGTTTGGAGCGGGTCGCACACGGAGGACGGGCGAACCTCGAGCGTGGAGCGGAGAAGGTCGAAGATCCGATAAGCAAGGAGCAACAAAAGGGGGAGAAAGCAAGACGCGAGTTGGTGTTGCGCCTCGCCTACCCCTTGCTTTCGCCCGTCTATGTGCTGGCGATCTTTGCCCTCTCTGTGCCGAGAAGGGTGCGCTTCGAAGAACGATGGAACGGACTGAGATCCCTCTTCTTTTTGATCGTCTACAGCACGGCTCATATCTACGCGATCACACTCTCTGAACAGGGTGGATGGGCGACGGGCGCCGTCTTCCTGCTTGTTGCAACCGTGTGCACTGCTGCCTACGCGCTGGCGAGGCACAAAGCTTCGTCGCAGACTTGAGCCCGCTATGAGCGTCTTGGGAAGGTTGATATTGAAACACCTCGCGCTGTACTTGGGCAGCGTGTGGACAGTGCTGACGCTCTGCGTCTTCGTCTTGGGCGTCGTCGAGCTCTCGATGAACAGACTCATCGCTGCAGTCGACGGCAAGGCAACCCCCGTCTTCGTCGACAGCCTGTCCGAGCGCATCGACCGCCTGCCCGAATACGCTGCCGAAACCATGGCATACGCAGGCTTGGTAGGATTGCTCATGGGCTTTTGGACGCTCTGGCGACGCAAAG
Organism: Alphaproteobacteria bacterium; assembly: GCA_014239005.1. Taxonomy (GTDB): domain Bacteria; phylum Pseudomonadota; class Alphaproteobacteria; order JABAAW01; family JABAAW01; genus JABAAW01. Next base: position 6,471 of record JABAAA010000066.1, read on the forward strand.
AATTTTTGCAATTCCAACTGCTCGGTGCCAGAAACGTCTTGTGCCGCAACGCCGTTCTCATGAGCCTGCTGTTCGGAACATTGCACATGACCCTCGTCGAGAAGTGGGACCATGAAGAAGACAACAATCCCGATGCCGTCGTCCGCAGCGACTTGAAAATCATCCGCGACACAGCACAGGGCGGCAAAATCATGCTGTTCGCAGACCACTATTTCCTGCGCAGCGGCAACTTCGAAGGCGCGCGCCTGATGCTCTTCGACAAAAATTTTCGCATGCAAAGCATCCTCTTGGCAGAAGGCGGGCGCATCGAACCCAAGGCATGGGTGCTTCGCAACGGAACGCGTGTGAAAGAACCAGGAGAACAAACGACCTTCCGCCAAGAACGATTCGCCTTGGAAACCGATTTGCTAGCTCTCTCGCACGTGCTGCAACCCGACCCCTACGCC
>JABAAA010000067.1:0-1331 GCA_014239005.1 Alphaproteobacteria bacterium
CCTTTGTTTTTTATTACTTTCTTGGATATGATGAAGATTTAATCTCAATGCTATATTTTCTTGTTTTAATTTAATTGTTGTTAGAACAACTTGCCAAACAAAGCCGCTACAAAAATCATCGTTCCGATCAGAGAAAAACCCAAAAGCATAAACTGCCGCTGCGCTTGCAACGAATCCCAAAAAGTTTGCGTCTCTTGGTGCATATCGTTACGCATCTTTTTGCGAAAAGTCTGCATCTCCTCGCGCATCTCGTGTCTCAAGGTGCGAAGATCGTCCTTGGTCGCAACGCCCTCCCCCATCAAAGCCTACAGAGCCTCTACCCGCGTTGCCATCTGCTCCCCCGCTTCCTCCCCGCTCCTGCCTTAAGGTACGACAAAACAACAGCAGAAACAAGCAAAAACAAGTGCAATCCGCGCCATAAAGCAGTACAACAAGCTCTCGTTATGCCCTCCGCCCGCCCGAAAAAAATCCCCAAGCCCAACGCCTCGCTCGACCGTACGCCGAAGTCCATCGTCATCCGCGGCGCGAGAGTCCACAACTTGCAAAATGTCTCGCTCGACATCCCGCGCAACAACCTCACCGTCATCACAGGCGTCTCAGGCTCAGGAAAATCCTCGCTCGCCTTCGATACCCTCTACGCCGAAGGACAACGACGTTATGTCGAAAGCCTCTCCGCCTACGCAAGACAATTCCTCGGGCTGATGCAAAAACCCGATGTCGACGCCATCGAAGGACTATCCCCCGCCATCTCGATCGAACAAAAAACAACCTCCAAAAACCCGCGATCCACCGTCGGAACAATCACCGAAATCTCCGACTATCTCCGAGTCCTCTTCGCTAGAGCAGGAATTCCTCACTCCCCCGCAACAGGAAAACCCATCGAAAGCCAGTCCGTCGCTACCATGACCGACCGAATCATGGCGCTGAAATCAGACACAAAAATCATCCTCCTCGCTCCCGTCGTCAGAGGTCGCAAAGGCGAATACAAAAACGAATTCCAAACATGGGCAAAAAAAGGCTTCGCTCGCGTCAAGGTCGACAAACAAATCGTCGAACTCGACGCCAAACCTCCCTTGCTCGACAAAAACAAAAAACACGACATCGCCATCGTCGTCGATCGACTCGAAGTCAAAAAAGGCATCGAACAACGACTCGCCGATTCAATCCAAACCGCGCTCAACGAATCAGAAGGGCTGCTGATCGTCGAAGAAACCGACAAAGGCGTCGAACACATCTTCTCGTCAACCTTCGCATGCCCCGTCTCAGGCTTCACCATCGAAGCGCTCGAACCACGCCTGTTCTCCTTCAACTCACCTTTCGGCGCCTGCAAC
>JABAAA010000067.1:1619-6696 GCA_014239005.1 Alphaproteobacteria bacterium
TTCGAAGGACTTTCGCGCAACTTGGAACGCCGCTATCGCGAAACCGATTCGTCGGGCATCCGCGAAGAGCTCTCGCGCTATCAGAGCGATCAACCCTGTCCCGCCTGTGGCGGCGCACGCCTGAAACCGCAAGCGCTGGCAGTGAAGATCGACGGCAACAACATCTCCGAGATCTCGGAGATGACGATTGCAGACGCTAAGGGGTGGGCAGAAAACCTCTGCTCGAAATTGAAAGGGAAACAAGCCGCCATCGCAACGCCCGTCGTGCAAGAGATCGCCGCGCGCTTGCAATTTCTCAGCGACGTCGGCTTGAACTACCTGACCCTGTCGCGGGCTGCACGAACGCTCTCCGGCGGCGAAGGACAGCGAATCCGCCTCGCCTCGCAAATCGGCTCAGGATTGACCGGCATCCTCTACATCCTCGACGAGCCCTCGATCGGCTTGCACCAACGCGACAACCACAAGCTGCTGGCAACGCTCAATCGACTGAAACGACTCGGCAACACGGTCGTCGTCGTCGAACACGACGCCGAAGCCATGTCGACAGCAGACCACATCGTCGACATGGGACCAGGCGCAGGCAAGCACGGCGGCGAGATCGTCGCAACGGGAAGCCTGGCAGAGATCGTGCGCAACACGAAAAGCCTCACCGGACAATACCTCGGCGGCACGAAATCGATCGTCATTCCGAAACGGCGCAAGGTGGAAGGAGGACGCTTTCTCACGCTGCACGGCGCTCGGCACAACAACTTGAAAAAAGTCGACGCCGCCTTCCCCCTCTCAGCGCTAACCTGCGTCACCGGTGTCTCGGGCTCGGGCAAGTCGAGCCTTGTCGTGGAAACGCTGCAACGCCTGCTGGCGACGCGGCTCATGGGCGCGCGCGAGCAAGCGGGAGCGTTCGACCGCGTCGAAGGTCTTTCGATGTTGGACAAAGTGATCGTGATCGATCAGTCGCCCATCGGACGCACGCCGCGCTCGAACCCCGCCACCTACACAGGAGCGTTCGCGCCAATCCGCGATTGGTATGCAAACCTTCCCGAATCGAAAATGCGCGGTTATGCACCCGGACGCTTCTCGTTCAATGTGAAGAGCGGACGTTGCGAAGCCTGTCAAGGCGACGGCGTCGTGCGCATCGAAATGCATTTCCTGCCCGATCTCTATGTCGATTGCGAAGTCTGCCGCGGCGCGCGCTACAACCGCGAGACGCTGGAAGTGCGCTATCGCACGAAGACGATCGCCAACATCTTGGCGATGACGGTCGAAGAAGGCGCCGCCTTCTTCCGCGCCGTGCCTTCCATTCACGAGAAACTTTCCGCCTTGGACGCTGTCGGCTTGGGCTACATCGGCATCGGACAGCAGGCGACCACTCTTTCGGGCGGCGAGGCGCAACGCATCAAGCTGGCGCGCGAGCTTTCTCGGCGTGCGACGGGACGCACGATGTACATTCTCGACGAGCCGACGACGGGCTTGCATTTTGAAGACATCGCCAAGCTGCTGGGCGTTCTTCAGCGGCTGGTGGAGACGGGCAACAGCGTCGTCGTGATCGAACACAACTTGGATGTGATCAAGTGCGCCGACTGGATCATCGACATGGGTCCTGAAGGCGGCGATGGCGGCGGCGAAATCGTCGCCACAGGCACGCCCGAGCAAGTATCGACGGTCGCGCGCAGTTGCACCGCCCCCTATCTGCAGCGTGCGCTAAACGGAAGATAAATTTTCCCAAGACCAGCCCTCCTGTGAATCCTCGTCGCATCCTTGTCGCATCCTCGCGCAACACAGCTCGCGTGACGCGGGCGGCGTTCTGTTGTAGACTGTCGTGATGGCGAGCGATGTTCTCATCACGATGCGCGGAGTGAGCAAGTCGTTCGGCGCGCTCTGTGCACTCGACGGCTTGAACCTGTCGGTCTCGCGCGGCGAGATCGTCGGCATCTTGGGTGCCAACGGAGCAGGCAAGAGCACGGCGATGCGCTTGGCGACGGGCTACTTGCCGGTCGATACAGGCACGATTCGCCTTGCCGGCTACGATGTTGCCAACAATGCGCGCGCAGCACGACGCAAGTTGGGCTACTTGCCTGAGGGAATGCCTCTGTGGGGGGAGATGCGCGTCGATGCGTTTCTTTCCAGCATCGCCGCGTTGCGCGGCTTGCAAAGGGCTACACGAGAAGCTGCGGTCCTGCGCGTGATGAAGGCTCTTTCGTTGGAAGAGGTTGGCGAACGAGCGATCGATCGTTTGTCGAAGGGGTATCGTAGGCGCGTCGGCTTGGCGCAAGCTTTGTTGCACGACCCTGAAGTGTTGATTTTAGACGAGCCCAGCGACGGCTTGGATCCGAACCAAAAACATACCTTACGGAGAATGGTAAAAAACCTTTCTGCCCAAAAGGGCATATTGCTCTCGACGCACGCGTTGGACGAAGTGGAGGCTTTGTGCGATAGGGCGGTGGTGTTGCACAACGGTAGGGTTGTCGCGGAGGGAACGCCGCGGTCCTTGGTAACGCACGCGCCGAAGAAAGCCTTGAAAGGAGAAGGAACGCTATTAGAGCAAGCCTTCCGAGCCTACACAACGCAATAAGGAAGTTTTTCCATGTCGCAACAGCTTGCTGAACAACTGCCCTTTGAAGACAGGCACAGCAGCCAAGCCTACCTTGAGTGTCAGGACAATCGTATCTTCATGCGTTCTTTGGAGGCAGAAAGCATGAAGCTGATTGTCACCTCTCCTCCTTACAACATTGGCAAAGTCTATGAAAAGTCGATGTCCTTTTCTGCTTATATTGAACAACAGGCGAAAGTTATTGCGGATTGTGTAAGGATTTTACATCCGCACGGCTCGTTGTGTTGGCAAGTTGGCAATTATGTTAAAAACGGTGAAATTGTACCTCTAGATATTGCCTTCTACGAAATTTTTAAATCGCACGGATTAAAATTGAGAAACCGTATTGTTTGGCATTTCGAGCATGGTTTGCATTGTTCCAAAAGATTGTCGGGTCGTCATGAAACTATGTTGTGGTTTACAAAATCTGACGATTATACTTTTAATTTGGATTCTATTCGTGTTCCTTCCAAGTATCCGCAAAAAAAATACTTCAAGGGTCCCCGCAAGGGATTGTTATCCTGCAATCCCTTGGGAAAGAACCCTGGAGATGTTTGGATTTTTCCCAATGTCAAGCATAACCATGTTGAAAAAACTGTTCACCCTTGTCAGTACCCGATAGAGTTGGTCGAGCGTTGTGTTCTGTCCTTGACGAACGAAGGGGATGATATTTTTGACCCTTATGTTGGTGTCGGTACAAGTGTTATTGCTGCTGTCAAGCATGGTCGGCATGGGTGGGGTTGTGACATTGCCCCCCAATATATTGCGATTGCCAGGCAACGTTTGACATCTTTGCGTCAAGGTTCGTTGGGAATGAGAGAGATGAATACACCTATTTACCGTCCTTGAGTAACGGGAGGTAGAAAAGAGTCGTGCGTATTGTTAGAAGATACTCTCATCTCAACGGCTGGGAGTATATGCATACGCACAAACCCGCCTTGTGGCATGAGATCGAATCTGTTATATCGTCTGTCGACGCTGATTCTTGTAAAACAAAAATTTCTCAAGAAAAAACGATGATGGGAAAGCTTTTGTACGCTCCGCAAGCGATGAACAGTGCCTTTTCCAAAGAGTTCCAAAACTTGAACTGGCAAAGCCAAAAACAACCTTTGTGGGTCACAGAAGACGAATCTGTAACGCGATCTATTATTCGTTTGACCGAAGAAGAACAGAAGAGAACTATCGAAAAAAATGGCTTGACTCCGATCTTTTCCTACAATCAAACTGATTATGTCAAAGAAAGGATTGCTGTTGAAGTGCAGTTCGGAAAATACGCTTTTGTCGCTCACGATCTGTTTGTCAAACACATGGCTTTCTATGTGGGGGACATTATCGATGTTGGCGTAGAAATTCTTCCCATGAAGTCTTTGGAGCGCAATATGTCTTCGGGCGTTCCTTACTACGAAAGGGATTTGTTCAATATCCTTCGACAAGGAAGAGGAATTCCTGCGGTTCCTCTCGTGTTGTTGGGAATAGCTCAGTGACGCTTTTCATACCGTCTTCTTGAATCTGAAGGCGTGCACGCAAGCCTGCGACAACTCAACTCGACCCAATCCAACCCAATCCAACCGCGTCTCCCAATTTTACCGCCACCCTTCACAAAAAAGTGATGTCCGTACACACTATTGTGATTGGACTCCGCGCCTAGTGCGCGCAACAATCCCTTTGTCTTCACAAGAGACGTACGAGAAATCCCCGCGCCCCCTCCCCCCTCAAGCGCGGGGATTTCTTTGTACCCGGCACGAAGATCGCCTCACAGAGAAATTGCCGATTGAAAATCTTTGCAAAATTCTTCGTAGCAAGATTGTTCACCGAAAGTTGACCGATCCTCACGCACTTGTGATTGGACTCAACTTGGAGGCGATGCAAAGATATTCTCGTCTTCGAGAAAGTGACCATTCAAGAAACATTCAGGCTCTTTCGTCAAGACATCAACAGAGATCCCCGTGCCGCCCCTCCCCCTCTAAGGCGCGGGGATCTCTTGTTGGTACTTGGAGTCTCCCCTCCGCAGCCGCGCGCCTCATTCCCGTTCCCGCGCCGTCCTGCTCACGCAGCCGCTTGACTGTCGTCTCCTTTCGCCAGCCCGCGCAACACATAAGGCAGGATGCCGCCGTGCGTGTAATAGGCAAGCTCAAACGCCGTATCGATACGCACACGCAACCTCAGCGCTTGCTCCTTCCCGTCGCGCTTGAGCGTGCATGTCATCTCTCCGCGAGGTGTCAAAGCCTCCAAGCCCGACAGGTCGAAGGTCTCGTTGCCGTCGATCTTCAAGGACTCCGCCGAGACACCGTCCAAGAACTCCAACGGCAAAACACCCATGCCAACGAGGTTAGAGCGATGAATTCGCTCGAAGCTTTCCGCCATCACCGCACGCACGCCCAACAAACGCGTCCCCTTGGCAGCCCAATCGCGCGAGGATCCCGTGCCGTAAGCTTTGCCGGCAACGATCACCGTATCAACGCCCTCGCGTGTGTAGCGCATCGCCACCTG
>JABAAA010000068.1 GCA_014239005.1 Alphaproteobacteria bacterium
GGCATCCGCCCTGTTCGGATTCCTGCTCATGAAACGACTGGCTCAACAAGGACTCGATGCCATCCCTTCCAGCAAAACCGCCAAAAGCAAAACTAAAAGCAAAACTAAAATCCACCGCTCCACAAAACGTTAGACAGCATGGCAGGCGCAGAAACCACCGCCGTCGTCGCAGGAGGCGGTGCCGTCGGATTGACAACCGCGCTCGCACTCGCCAAAAAAGGCTTGAAGGTCATCCTCGTCGAAGCGCGCAGAGAACAAGCAAACGCCGCGCAACACAAAAAAGACCATCCCACCATTCGTGCTTGGGCGCTCGCCCAATCCAGCTGGAACTTCCTCTACAAGCTGGGACTAGGCACAGAGTTGCAAGCTGTCTCTTCTCCGATTTGGGACATGCGCATCGTGGAAGCCCATCCCCTGCGCGGCGTCGATAGCAGAAAGCTGCATGTCAGCCACCGCGACGCCGTCGATCGCGCGCGCGCCACCGCCGCGGACGAAAACGGACAGGCAACAAACGGAGCGCGTCCTTTGGGCTGCGTCGTGGAAGAGCATGCCCTGCTCGACCTTCTGTCACGGGCGGTCGCGCTTGAGGCGAACATCCGCTGCGAGAGGGGGTTGCGCGTCGTCGATTTCGAGAGCGACGCGCGCGGGATCGAAGTGATGACGCGCGCAAGCAACGAAGAGCCCGCCGCCGACAACGCAGGGCAAGCGTCTTCACCTTCTTCTTCGTCTTCGTCTGCGTCTTCTTCGTCTTCATTCGAACGTTGTTTTCGTGCGCAAGTATTGTTGGCATGCGACGGGAGGCATTCGGCGGTGCGCACGCGTGCCGGGATTTCCTGTCGAAGGCGCGACTATGGTCAGCGCGCGTTGGTGTGCGCCTTGTCTCACGAACGCGAGCATGGGGGCGTTGCGGTGGAGTGGTTTATGCCGAGCGGCACTTTTGCGAGCTTGCCGCTGTTGGGTCGTCGCAGCGGGATTGTTTGGTGCGATTCTCCGTCGCGGATCGAGCGTTTGGTTTCGATGGAGGCTTCGGACTTCGAGCGTCATGTTTCGGTTCGTTTCGGCAGCTGGCTCGGCGCGCTGTCCTTGAGCGGAGCGCGAACGAGCTATCCTGTTTCTTTGTCGGTGGCGCGGCGTTATGTTTCGGACCGCGTTGCGCTGTTGGGCGATTCGGCGCATGGAATTCATCCTCTTGCGGGACAGGGGTTGAACTTGGGCTGGCGCGATGTGGCGGCGTTGACGGAGGTGTTGAGCGAGGGTTTGTCGTTGGGCGAGGATCTCGGCAGCGAGGCGTTGTTGTCGCGCTACGAGCGTCGTCGCCTGGGAGATGTTAGGAGGCTGGTGATGCTGACCGACGGGTTGCAGCGTCTTTTCGGCAACGACAGCGGTCTGTTGCGCACGGCAAGGTTGAGCGGTATGGGGTTGTTGGACAGGGTTCCTGCCTTCAAACGACGCATGGCGATGGCAGCAGCGGGAGCGTAGAAGCCGCAGCGAACCCGTTTGTTGAAATTGTCTTGACTTTTCCTACATAGTCTGCCAAATCGAATTGGAGAAGCCGGGGAGGCTTGTCGTTGATATCTAGAGGTTGAATCATGATCACAACAGCCATCACAGAGCCGCGGCAGGTTGTCAGCTTGCCGCAGGATTTTTCGCTTTCACAGCTAAGTTTCACGCGCGAGGGTGACGATCTCGTCGTGACGACAGCGGAGGGTTCTTTTGTCGTCGCAGACTACTTTTTGTCTGCACCCGTTCTGTCGACGGCGTCCGGGGGTTTTCTTTCGCCGGCGTTTGTTGCTGCCTTTTTGCAAGGAGAGGACGTTTCTCTATCGCCGCGCTACGCGCTGGGTTTTCTGCGCGATGTTTTTTCAGGAGGCGGGGAGCCCGAGGCGATTGGGCATGTGCGAACTCTCGAAGGGTTGGTGATCGTCAAGCGTGACGGCGAAGCTGTTACGCTTGCCCAGGACTCGGAGATATTTTTGGGCGACATCGTCAGTACGGGAGCCCAATCGAGCGTTTTCATCAAGTTCAGCGACAAGATGGAATTCCGTCTGGGAGCGGAAGCGAGTTTTGCGATCGACGAATACGCCTACGACGAAGTTTCTTCGACAGGCATTCAAGTGCTGTCGGTGATCGCCGGTGCTTTTTCGTATGTCAGCGGCTTTGTCGCGGGCGAGAATCCCGCCGCCGTGCGCTTGGATTCGCCCTACGGCACGATCGGCATCCGCGGCACGAACATCCTCGGCAAGGTGGACGAAGAACAGGGACAGCTCGCTGTCACCGTGCTGGAAGGAAAGGTGGAAGTGCAAGGCACGGCGGGCGAAAGCGCAGAGATCGCTGAGCCCGAGGAAGGCAGCGAGACCTTCGAGACGATCACCCTCACGCAAGACGCGCAAGGCGAACAGTCCTTAGAGGTGGTAACGAACAGCGTCGAAGAAGTTCTTCAAAGCTACGACCTGCTCGACGACAGTGCCGAACAGCTCGAAGAGTTGCAAAACATCGACATCGAAACAGACGACCTTTCTGGCACAGAGACCATCGAAGAAGAGACCGAACCTGAACCTGAACCCGAACCCGAGCCTGCAAAAGTGACGAAGGTGGAAGAACTGCCACCGGCGAGCGTCGAGATCGACCCTGCGAAGATAGTGAAAGAGAAGGTTTTGCAAAAAGAGCTGGAAACCTCGAACTACGATGGTGATCGCATGCTGAGCGCGCTGGGAGAAGGCACCTCTGGCAACGACATCCTTCAAGGCGACGCGAAGGATGACAATTTTTTCGGCAATCGGGGCAATGATCGTCTGATCGGCTCTGACGGCAACGACAAGCTCTACGGCGATTCGGGCAGCGACCGTTTGGAAGGAGGGGCGGGGAAGGACAAGCTTGACGGCGGCGGCGGCACCGACTCGCTTTACGGCGGCAGCGGCAACGATGTGCTACGCGGCAACAAGGGCAACGATGGGCTGTTCGGCGAGGACGGTAACGATCATTACCTCTTCTTTGTCGGCGATGGCAACGATACGATCATCGACAGCGACGGACAAAACAGCATCGCCTTCCACGAAGTGGAAGAGCTGGCGATCGCCAGGAGCAGCGACGGCGAAGACCTGGTGTTGAGGGCAACCTCGTCCGGAGGCGAAAGCCAGCATGTTATCGTACAGGGCTACTACAAGCTGCCCGGCGGCGTGGGCTACACCATCTCTTACGAAAACAGCGAGGGGACGACCATCACCATTTCCGAAAGTGAAATCCCGTAAGAGAAAAGGACTTTCTGTCCAATCCGTGCGTCGCGGGCGGGTTGCCCCTAGGAGTTGCTTAGGACTAGGGGTTGCCCCTAGGAGTTGCCCATAAGGAGTTGCTTAGAAGTTGCATTGTTCGACCACGCTGCCCGGCAGTATGACTTTTCCTCCCCGTTTGTAGGTGTATTGTCCTTGCAAAACATCCTTGTAGAGGGGCTGTTGGTCGGCAGAAAAGGCTGCCAAGGCACGATCGGGTTTGATGACAAATCCAACGAGGGGCATGGACGTTCTGCCAATCTCTGTCGTATGGATCGTTCCTGATTCGGGGTGGGTGATTTCCACGACATACTTGTTGGAAGGCGTCAGCGACACCGTGTCCGGCGTCAGCCCTTGAGAAAGCACTTCGGACTGTCGTCCCTTTTTCAGGACGCGATACTTCGCCCTGATCGCTCCTTCGCCTTCGGTGATCATTACCCAAAACAATTTTTCTTTGATGTCCTGCTCGGAAAGATTGCTGCTGTTGTTGCATCGCAACTTGACCTGAGCGACCTCGCCCGCTTTGATCGAGAGCAGCTGGGGCTGGCTACCCAACAGGCATCCTGACAAGAACAACGGTACGACGAGCAAGGCGACAAAGCGAAGACGAAGGCGAAGGCGAAGATGCTGTTGGGCGATGAAAGACATTGAAATGTTGCGTGGTATTTTAGGCATCGTGTTCTCCTGAAAGGATGTTGAAGTGTTGAAGGATACTCTATAGGCAACAGAAGGTGTTTTGCAACCTTTTGTTTAATAGCTCCCTTTCTAATATCGGTCTATCTAACTAATACCGATAGCCTAATATCGATAGCCTAATATCGGTCTATCTAACTAATATCGATAGCCTAATATCGATAGCGTTCGGTTTTGTAAGGACCCTCCACATTCACGCCGATATAGCGTGCCTGCTTCTCGCTGAGCGGCGTGAGCTCCACCCCCAATTTCTCCAAGTGTAAGCGCGCGACCTTTTCGTCCAATTTTTTCGGCAAGATATAAACCTTTTTTTCGTAAGACCCGTGATTGCACCACAACTCGATCTGCGCCAACACCTGATTCGTGAAGGATGCGCTCATGACGAAGCTGGGGTGTCCCATGGCGCATCCCAAGTTCACCAGCCTTCCCTCAGCGAGCAGGATGATCTTCTTGCCGTCGGGAAAGGTGATTTGGTCGACTTGGGGTTTGATGTTCTGCCACGAGTGGTTTTTCAAAGCTTCGACTTGGATCTCGTTGTCGAAGTGTCCGATGTTGCAAAACACAGCACCGTCGCGCGCCTTGCGCAAATGCTCGATGGTCAAGACATCGCAGTTGCCCGTTGCGGTGACGACGATATCCATATGCGCGATGGCCTTGGCAAGGTTGACGACGGGAAAGCCCTCCATCGCGGCTTGTAATGCGCAGATGGGATCGATCTCGGCGATCGAAACCTGACAGCCCGCGTGTCTCAAGCCCGCTGCCGATCCCTTTCCGACATCGCCGTATCCGCACACGAGGGCTTTTTTTCCTGCCATCATGAGGTCGGTCGCGCGTCGGATGCCGTCGACCAAGCTTTCGCGGCAGCCGTAGATATTGTCGAACTTCGACTTGGTCACCGAATCGTTGACATTGAAACAAGGAGCGCCGAGCGTGCCGTTCTTCTCGCGCTCGTAAAGCCTTTGTACGCCGGTCGTCGTTTCTTCGGAGATGCCGCGTATCTCCGAAAGGGACGCCTTGTGTTTTTCGTGCATAACCTCGGTGAGGTCTCCGCCGTCGTCGAGCAGCATGTTGGCACGCCATGTTGCGTCGGGCGAGGCGATCGTGCGATCGACGCACTGCCAGTATTCTTGTTCGCTCTCCCCCTTCCATGCGAAGACGGGAACGCCGGCGACCGCGACCGCCGCCGCGGCGTGGTCTTGCGTCGAGAAGATGTTGCACGACGACCAGCGCACGCTTGCGCCCAAGGCGATCAGGGTTTCGATCAGCACGGCGGTCTGCACGGTCATGTGCAAACAACCCGCGATGCGCGCGCCTTCCAGCGGACGCGTCGCGGCGTATTCTTCGCGCAGAGCCATGAGCCCTGGCATTTCGCTTTCGGCAAGGGTGATCTCGCGCCGCCCCCACTCGGCAAGCGAGAGGTCTCGGACTTGAAAATCGTCGCCCGTAGTGAGATCGGAGTCGTTGGTGTTTGTGAAAATTTCGGTGGCGGGAGAGGTCATGCTGTTCGTTCGATGTGCTATGCTCGACTCAAGGACGAGCGCTGTTTTGCGCACTATAAGGCTTGCGGGGGTGGCAAGCAACAGGAGCGACGGGTTTTTTGCACACGGGAGATTTTTTGACAAGGCTTCGCTCTTTTCCTTTTCCTGTGTGTGCTGTTCGCCAACGGCTGGCAGGCGTGCGTCGTTTGGGTCGAGGCGTCGTGTTTCGCGCCTCTTTGCGATTGGGGCTGTTCGGCGGAGCCTTCGACCCCGCGCATCGCGGACACGCGCATGTCGCTATCGAGGCGCAGCGAAGGCTTTTGCTGGGACGCGTGTTGTGGCTGGTGGCGCGCCGTCCTCCTTTGAAGGAGGCAGGAGGCGTTTCGTCTTTTCAGGAGCGATGGAAATCGGCACGTGCGATGACAAGTTCGATGACGTGTTCGATGACTCGTTCGCGGGGCTGTGGCGAGAAATTTTTGGTATCAGATATTGAAGAGGCGTTTGGCATGACTTTTTCGGACGAGGTCTTGTGGTCGTTGCGCAAGGCACTTGGCGAGTACGACCTTGTTTTTTTGTCGGGCTCGGACGGGTTTGCGGAATTTTTGCATTGGCGGTCGTGGCGTTTCGTGGGGCGTCTTGTTTCGCTGGCGGTGTGTTCGCGGCGAGGCACGGATTTGCAAGCTCGCTTGGGGGGGGCTGCGCGTGCGTTGCCTTGCGCGCGACGGGGAGCGATGTTGCGCTTGGCGAGCGGGGGAAGGAACAAGCGGCGACATCGTGGGTTTCAAGGGAGGAAGGGGGGAGGCGAGGTTCGATGGGGATTTGTGTCGATGCCTTGTCTCGACGCTTCTTCGAGTGCGTTGCGCGGAGGGGTTCGGTCGTGAAGGACGAAGTTCGTGATGAAAGGGGGGAGGGGGTGGAGGGCGTTGTTGGTGACGACGAGGCATTGTTGTCGGCGGTGGTGGATGCGTTGGAGGAACGCAAGGGTGAAGATGTGGTGGTGGTGTCGTTGGCGGGCAAGGCGGACTTTGCGGAATGCATGGTGATTGCGACGGGGGGCAACAGGCGGCACTTGGCTGCTTTGAGCGAGGGGGTGATGCGGCGTGTTCGAGGGGAGGGGTGGTCGTTTTTTGTGGAGGGGGAGAAGAGTGAGGATTGGATCGTGGTGGATATGTTGCGCGTGGTGG
>JABAAA010000069.1 GCA_014239005.1 Alphaproteobacteria bacterium
AGATCTCGGTGATGATGTTCTCGCTCATCGTCGGCGGTGCCGTGCTGCAGGGGCCGATAGGTTATATTTCGGACAAGGTCGATCGTCGCTCGGTCATTATGTATATGTCCGCCATCGTCTGCGTGGGAGCGATCGTCGCTTTCCTGTTGTTTAGCAGCGAGACGCCTCGGCTGACGATCATTCTGTTCGCCGCCAGCGGCGCGCTCTCGCTGCCGAGCTACGGCAACTGCGTCGCCCATATTAATGACCTCGCTCCGTCGGGACAATCGGTCGCCATCAGCGGACGCGTCTACCTTCTGTCCGCGCTCGGTTGCATGTGTTCGCCGTTGCTGACGGCGACCTGCATCGCAACGATCGGCGCGCACGGCTTCTTCGTCTTTATGGCTTGCTCGCACGCTGCCATTACCCTCTTCACCTTCTACCGCCTGCGTATACGCGGTGCGCAGAGCCACGAACGCCTTGGTATGTTGCCGCTTGCGTCTCGCGTTGGTGTCGCCCTGTCGCCGCAAGCTTCGTACTCGCGGCTCATCGAGCTCAGGCGCAATAAGATCGAGAGGCAGCGAGCAGAAAAAGAAGCCAAGCAGAAAAAGCGCGAGGCGAGCAAGGCATCGGGTTTGGGTTCGGGTTCGCAAAACTCGACGCGCTCTCGCTGACGCGGCGGCTTTTGGCATGGCTAAAAAAGGCTTTTCGGTCGCGCGCGGTTTTTGGCGTTTGTTGCGTTTCGAGGATGCTTTTGCGCTCTATCGCCGTTTGGTGTTGTGGTCCTTTTCGGTGGCGCGCGCGCGCTACGCCACGCCGTGGATATTGTTTTTTTCTTACATCGAGGGGATCTTCTTTCCCGTGCCGCCCGATGCCTTCTTGCTTGCGCGCGGGGTTGCCAAGCGCAAGGGTTTGTTGCCTCTTGCCCTTGCTGTTTCTGTCTTCTCGGTGGCGGGAGGCGCGACCAGTTATGGCATTGGCGCGTGGCTGTTCGACAGCGTGGGCGAGACGTTGCTCGGCACGCTCGGCATGGAGCATGCTTTCGAACGCGTCCTCGATGCTTTTTCGGGCAAGGTGGCTTTTTGGACGATCGCTCTGTTTGGCTTCACGATCTTGCCTTTCAAGGTGATCGCGCTTGCTTGCGGTGTGGCTTCGGTTCCTCTGCCCGTGTTTTTGGTGGCGGCGTTGTTGTCGCGCTCGGCGCGATTTGTCGGCGTTGCGTTGTTGATGATCTTGTTTGGGGCGAGGTTGGGGGAGTGGTTGCAGGGTCGACAGGCTTTTGTGATTTCGCTGGCGGTGATGCTGTTAGGGGTGCTGCTGCTGGTCTTGTACGCAGCGGGCGTCTTTGCATGAAAACTTTGTTCGCCCTCTCCCTCCGCCGCCGCCTCTTGTTGAGCGCCGCCCTGGCGCTGTTCCTGTTGGTCGCCGCTTATGTTTTGCAATACCTGCTCGGCTACCAACCCTGCTCGCTCTGCTTGAAACAACGCATCGTGTGGTGGCTATTGCTCGTCATCACCATCCCTTCCTGGCTACCTGAACCTTTGCTCCCAAAACGCGCGTTGCAAATAACAGCCCTGACAGCAAGCTTGCTCGCGCTTGCAGGAGGAGCGCTCGCGCTCTTCCACGCGGGCGGCGAACGAGGATGGTGGCGCGTGACTCTCCTGTGCGAGGGCTTCTCCTTCGACCCCGACACAAGCCCAGAAGACTTGCACACCATGTTGCTCTCACGCGAAACCGTTCCTTGCGACGAACCCGCGCTCCGCCTGTTCGGGCTGTCGCTGTCGGAATACAATGCTCTTTTTTCTTTTTTTGTGTTAGGTTGGCTGCTGCAAGGTGCGCTCTCGCGCAGAGCGTGAGGACAAGAGGACAAGGAAACGAGGGTAACGAGGGGGAAAGGGAGGCAAGGTATGGCAATGGAAATGGCAATGTCGAAGTCGAAGTTAATGTCGAAGTCGAGCGAAGGTGGTGCGGAGGACGATGCCGTGTTTTTGCATCCTCCACAAGACTTGGAGGACGGAGCGCTGTTCTTGCCTGGCGACCTACCGCCGCCGTTGCGTCTTTCGCGCATGCTGCGCGTCGATCAGGCGGGCGAGCAAGGGGCGGTGCGCATCTATGGCGGACAGCGCGCGCTGTTGAAGGAAGGAGAGGTGGGAGAGCTGATCGCGCACATGGCAGAACAAGAAGAGGTGCATTATCGCACTTTCAACGACTTGTTGAACAAGCACGCGGTGCGTCCCTCGCTGCTGGCCCCCTTTTGGCATCGGATCGGCTACGCCTTGGGCTACGGGAGCGCACGATTGGGATCGGAAAGCGCGATGGCTTGCACAGTCGCCGTCGAAGAGGTGATCGACGCCCACTACGCCCACCAGCTCGAGTGGCTGCGGCGTTTCCGCGAAGAGGAAGAGCTGTTGGATACGATCGAGCGTTTTCAAGCGGAAGAAGCCGAACATCGCGAGCTAGGGCTGGCGCACGATGCCGAAGGTGCACCTGCCTACCCGCTCATGCAGCGCGTCATCAAGGGCATGGCGCGACTGGCGATCCGTATCGCTGAACGCCTCTAGCCCTCGTGCCAGAGCGTCCGAAAAATAATCACAAGATCACGGAGGTTTCCATGTCGTTGCTCTCGTCCCTCGTTGCCGATGTCGACAAATGTGTCGACAAGAGTGTCGGCAAGAATGTCGTCGAGCGTTCTGCGCGCGTCGCTGCCTCGTTGTGTCTCGCCGTCGCCTTTGTTGTTTCTTCGGTGGCGTTCGAAAACATGCCTTCTGCCATATCTTCTGCCATTCCTTCCGCGTTCGCGGCTGCGAAAGAAAAATCTTCGGGGGACGGGAAGGCTTTGTACAAGCGCGCGGTCGCCAAAGTGAAAAAAACCCATTACGCCGCGGCGATCGAAGACTTGAAGAAAGCACTGAAGCAGAACGACAAGAACGCCGATTTTTGGAGCCTCTACGGCTTTGCCGCGCGCAAGGCGGGGTCGTACGAGCTAGCCGAAAAGGCTTACGCGCGCGCGCTTGCGCTCGATCCGAATCATTTGGCGGCGCTGGAATACAGCGGCGAGCTCTATGTGGATACGAAGCGCATGGACAAAGCGCGCCAACACCTGCAACGCCTCGTTGATCTTTGTCCGCAGGGCTGTCGAGAACGTACGCTGTTAGAGCAGGCGATTGCAGGGCAGGCGAACGATGCTACGCACAAGTGGTGACGGGCGTGGACAATCTTTTGGAATTTGAAGAGCCCGTGATGGCGTTGGAGAGCAAGCTCGAAGAGCTGCGACACTTGGACGACGGCGAGGGCGTGAATATCATCGAAGAGATCGCACGCTTGCAAGGCAAGATCGAACGGCAGTTGAAAAGCATCTACGCGAAGCTGACGCCTTGGCAGAAGGTGCAGGTCGCGCGTCATCCGCAGCGTCCTCATTTTTTGGACTACATGTCCTCGATCGCCGACGACTTCGTGGTGCTGGGCGGCGACCGCTCTTTTGCCGATGACAAGGCGATCTTGGGAGGAATAGGTTCGCTTCAAGGTCGCAGCTGCGTGTTCATCGGCATGGAAAAAGGCAAGACCGTCAACACGCGCTTGAAGCACAACTTCGGCATGGCGCGTCCTGAGGGCTATCGCAAGGCGATACGTCTGATGCGCATGGCAGAGCAGTTTTTTCTGCCCGTCGTCACCCTGATCGACACGCCCGGCGCCTACCCCGGTGTCGGCGCCGAAGAGCGCGGGCAGGCGGAAGCCATCGCGCGTGCCGTCAGCACGGGGTTGGAGATTCGCACCCCCTTCATCGCCGTTATCATCGGCGAGGGAGGGTCGGGCGGCGCCATCGCGCTTGCAAGCGCCGATCGCGTGTTGATGCTCAGCAACGCCGTCTACTCGCTCATCAGTCCGGAGGGGTGCGCGACCATCCTGTGGCGCGACACCTCGCGCGCCATTCAGGCTGCCGAATCCTTGCGCCTGACCGCGCAAGACCTGATCGCCTTGCAGATCGTCGATCGCATCGTCGAAGAACCTTTGGGCGGAGCGCATCGAAAACCCGACGCCATGGCAGAAAGCCTGAAACGTGCGCTCGTCGAAGAGCTGGAAAAGCTCGACGGCAACGAGGGGCATGAATTGGTCGCGCGGCGGCACGAGAAATATCTCACGATCGGAGAAGCAGCGCATCTGTGATTCGCATTTCGTGACAAGCTTCACCACAGAACAAGAACGCAGCGAAGACCGCGCAGAGGTCGAGCAGCTTTACGACGCATGCTTCGGCGGAAACATACGCTGGCAACGTCCCGTCTACGAGTTGCGCAAGGGCTACTCGCCCGTTGCCGCACTCTGCCATGTCGTCAGGCAGCACGAACAACAGGCAGGAAAAGAGGCGCAAGAGGCGCAAGAGGAGGAAGAGCATGCACACAAGGCTCGTGTCGTCGCTGCCTTGCGCTTTTGGGAAGTGCGCATCAAAGCAAGCGCCAAGGCGAAACTAAGCGCGTCCGCGGTGTCAAAGAAACAGCACGCCTCGCTCGCCGCCACGCAGACAGAGAAACGGGCGCTACTCTTCGGACCGCTTGCGGTCAATGTCGATGTGCAAGGCAAGGGTTTGGGCAAGGCTTTGGTCGAGCACAACATCGCCTTGTCGAAAAGACTGGGATACGGCGGCATTCTCATCTCAGGCGTCGCTGCCTACTATCGTCCTTTCGGCTTCCGCACCCTCTGCGTTGCAGGGTTGCGCATGCCGAAACCTTCGCCAGGACATGTGCTCATGGGCTTGGAGCTGAAACCTCACTTCTTGCTCAGTGCCGAAGGGGAAGTCCTGCCCGAATGCCGCAACGTCCTTCGCTGATGACAGGGCGATGTTGCTACAACCGACAGGCGCATAAGGCAAGGTGCGCTGGAAAGACGAAGGATTGTTGCTTGCCGTCGCACGGCACGGCGAAGGTTCGGCGCGCCTCACCCTCTTGACGCGAGAGCACGGCTTGTGGAACGGCTTGGCGCGGGTGAACAGGAAGGGGGTGTTCTTTCCCCCTGTCGCCAGTCGCTTGCAAGTGCAATGGTCGGCGCGTTTGGATAGCCACCTCGGGCGCTTCTCCTGCGAGACCTTGAGCGCACCTGCAGCGGCGCTCTTCGACGTTCCCGATGCCTTGTTCGCCCTGCAATCGCTGTGCGCGCTGTGCCAGCAGGCCTTGCCTGAACGAGATCCCTGCTGCGATTTCTACGACACGACACTCGCGCTCAGCCGTTCCATCGACGCTAGCCGACGATGGTTTGCCGACTATCTGCGCTGGGAGCATCGCCTTCTGGGAGAGTGCGGTTTCGGCTTGGATGTCTCGTGCTGTTGCGCGACGGGCAGCGTGCGCGAGCTGCGATGGCTTTCGCCGCGCACCGGACGCGCCGTCAGCCGCGAGGGCGTAGAAACTCCGTTGGTCGCACCCTACCGTGCGAGGCTGCTCGCGCTGCCGCCCGCTCTGTTGGAAATACGCTGCCAGCGCGTCCTGCCGCACGCCGAGTGGTACACGGGGTTGAGCGTCTTGGGTTTTTTTCTCGACAAATGCCTTGCAACGCTGCCGACGGCGCGCTTGCAACTCATGGAGACGGCGCGCCCGTGGGTATGACTTCGGGCATGCGCTACAAGGTCTTGAAGTTGATCTCCGTTCGCTGCCTAGAAGACCGAGACAAGTTTTGCCGTTCGTCCGACCAGCTCTCCCGACAAGACCTTGTCGACGATCCTGTCTTCGTGGTGTCGATAGACAAGGACAAGGTGTTCGGGTCTCCAGTCGGCGCGTGTGAAAATTCTGCCGCTCGTGCCTTGTCGCCTTCCTCTGGGAAGGTGGGCAAAATCCATGCGCGAGAGATGGCTTGCCAACGCTTCTGCATACTCGCTCACGGCACGCGCAGCCAGTCGATGCAGTCCGTCGCCCTTGACTAACGACACCGCGGTTTGAAAGACGATCGCTCCTCCGTCCAAATCGGAGGTGGTCTCGTGTAAGGTCATGCCGGTCATTTGCGGCTCCAGAAAGTAGCTCGGCCAAAAATGCGTGACAACACCTCGATACTCCGGCGACAAGCCCCCGTGAGTGTTCCAAAAGGTCGCGCCAACCTCGTTCAAATACTCCACATCCAGCTTGTGACAGCCGTACGAGATCACCAAGCGAGGACGCATTCGTTGGATAAAATCTTTGACCCTCGCCGTGTTGAGCTCCGAAGCCGCGACTTCGATGTGTTCGATTTTTCCCTCAAGGTTGTCGGCAAAACATTCTTCTTCGATCCTCTTGCGTTGCGCGAAGTGGTGTGTAAACAGCGATCGAAGATCGGCATTGATATCGGTAGGGCAGGGGGGAAGGAATTGTTCTCTCGTTTCTCTGATCCAGCCCTTGACTTGTCCGGTTTTGTTTAACGTCGTTGCCAAAAATCTGTGGCGCGGATGGTCCCCCGTGATCAACAGGACGCTCATGCCTTCTGCGCAGCGCTAATATCGAGCAAGGCGTGGCGTTCCAGTTCGCTCACCATTGCCTTGACAGCAAGGACGGATTCGTCAAGTTTGCAAGCCATGTCCAAGATCGTCATGCTGCCGTCCGACAAGGACAAAATTTTTAATAGCAGATCGAGCTGCGCTCGTTCGTCCTCG
>JABAAA010000006.1:0-3127 GCA_014239005.1 Alphaproteobacteria bacterium
GGGAGAGGGAGAGGGAGAGGAAAGAGGAAAGAATTGGGTTCAAGCGCGTCCTTCGGCGACGCTCAGTGCCAAGCGCATCTCATCGCACGAGGGTTCTTGTTCTGCAAGGGCGTAGCGAAAGGCGGGATAGTAGCGTTCGCACACGCCCAAAATGCTCTCCAGCAGACGAGCGACTCGAGAGCAAAAGCGCGCGTTGTCTGCCATCTCGTCTGCTTCGCCGTCTTCGTTGTTGCCACTCTCTTCCAGCATGTAGAGAGGCACGCCGTAGCGAAACTGCAGCTGCGAGGGGTGCGGCAAAAACTCGAAACGACCGAACCACAACTCCAAGTTCACCGATTCGACCAAGTGCGACAGGCACGCGCGCTTCTCTTCAGAGATCGTCAGGGTGGGAGCGCAAGCGATCGCCAACACCTGCGATTCGCGCTGCCATTCAAAAACAAGGCGATATTCCGTCCAGTCGGCGCGCGTCACCGCGCTGAACGAATCGACGCTCGGACGCGAGAACGCCCAGCCGTTCTCCGAAAACATGCGCTCCAAAAAGTCCAAAGGATGAAGACCCAAACGATCGTCGGACACGGGGGGAGGAAGGTGATCCTCGTCGTAGCGGGGTTTCTGTTTCATGCCAATCTCTCTACTCCACTTTCTCTGCGTCACTTTCTCTGCGTCACTTTTTGCTACGCCACTTTTTACGGAAACTCCGCAGCACGTTTTCCACGCTTTCCCTACACGCTTTCCACGCGCGGCAAATCTGCTTGTAGCCTAACCCCTTTCCCCTGCAAGCGGTGACGAGGGGCAAAAAAACAACCACAACAACGCTATTTATCCACCGATTTTTTACTCTCGAAGCTCGCCCTTCACTCTCTCTTGCCTTAAGCACGCAAAACAGGGTATTTTCTGTGTTCTTGCAAACTGCTTTCGCTATTCCTGATTCACCCTTTTTCCGTCTTCCTTGCCCCATGTCGCTTTCTTCCGACCATCGCGCCGCCAACGCTCCCCTTAACAGCGCAGCGCAACACGCTGACGGCGATGCGTCCAAAAGGCGTTCCGTTCGCTGCGCACAGCCGCAGTGTCGAAAAGAAGGGTTGTTTCCTGCTCCCAGCGCCCGCGAAGGACGTCGAGGACGCGCTCGGTTGTGCCTGAAGCACGCGCGCGATGCGAACAGCGCGTGGAACATCTTCGCAGGAATGAGCGACGACGAGGTCGAGGACGCCATCCGAGCCGCCTCCGTAGGCGAACGCCCAACCTGGCCCGTCGACGCGCGTCCTAGAAGAAACGACAAACAACGAGAAAAACACGGCGATTGGCACGAGCGCAAGTTTGACGAGGAGGAGATGCGCTTCGACTTTTCGACAAAACGTCGCCATCGCTACACGCAAGAACCTTTGACGAAGACACGAGACGGGCGCGAAACATCCTCGAACGCGACCATGTTACGCCACCCGCGCACGCACGCAGAACAGGAAGCCTGTCGCGTGATGTCGCTCACGCCGCCGATCTGCGCGCAACAGCTGAAGACGCGCTATCGTGCGCTCGCCAAGGCGCATCATCCCGATCAACACCTCGCACGCATTCAAAACGGCAAGAAGCAAGAACTAAAGAACCAAGAACTAAAGCCTCGAAACGAAAAGGCTCAAGACAGCAAAAACAGCGACAGCAACGCGACCGACGAAGCACGCCTTCGCGAACAGCAAGAACGACAAAAAGAACATCAAGAGGGTTTCAAACGAATCAACGCGGCTTATGCGCTGTTGCAAACCTTGTGGCAACAAGGCGAATCTGCGACGCAACGCAAAGCATGAGTGCCCGCGAGAAATTTGCCCCCGTGAATCCTATGGCTGCAAACGCAAACCCTCTTGGCGCAGAGACCTTTGTCGATACGCCGAACACGACCTTCTCGGCGCGCGAGCTGTTCGGGATCAGCACCGACTGGCAGGTGGCGGGCTTTACCGAGCCCTCGGCGCACACGCCGCCGCGCGATCCTTCCTATCGCTTCGACGAAGCGACGACGCTCGCCATCCTTGCAGGGTTCCAATACAACCGTCGCGTCCTGTTGCAAGGCTTTCACGGCACGGGCAAGTCGACGCACATCGAACAGGTGGCAGCACGGCTGAACTATCCGTGCGTGCGCATCAACCTCGACAGCCATATCAGCCGAATCGATCTGATCGGCAAAGACGCGATCGTACTCGAAGAGGGCAAGCAGACGACCGCCTTTCAAGAAGGAATTCTCTCGTGGGCGATCCAACGACCCGTCGCCCTGTGCTTCGACGAGTATGACGCGGGCAGACCCGATGTCATGTTCGTCATCCAGCGTGTGCTGGAGGTCGAAGGCAAGCTCACGTTGCTCGACCAAAGCCGCATTCTCACCCCCCACCCCTACTTCCGTCTGTTCGCCACCGCCAACACCGTGGGACTGGGCGACACGACCGGGCTCTACCAAGGCACCCAGCAGATCAACCAAGGACAGATCGATCGATGGCACATCATGGCGGTACTCAACTACCTCCCCTTCGACGAAGAGGTCGCCGTCGTGCAAGCGAAAGTGCCTGCCTGCCCAAAGGCGCACGTCCAGCGCATGGTGCGACTCGCCGACATGTCACGGCGAGGCTTTCAGGCAGGCGATGTCACGACCGTCATGTCGCCGCGCACCGTCATCGGATGGGCAGAGAATGTTCTCATCTTCCTCGATCTCGAACAGTCCTTTCGCCTGACCTTTCTCAACAAGTGCGACGAGGCGGAGAAAGATATCTTTCGCGCATACTACCAACGTTGCTTCGACCGCGACCCAACCGAAGAGAAGCCACCCAAAGTCCATCCCCCCCAACACGAAACGCTCGATCTCGCCGCCGTCGAAAAAGGAAAGAGCATCGTCGATGCCGCTCAATAACGACACCCGCAACGAAGACGACACCTCGCGCACGCGCGCATCCGCCGCAGCCTTCCGCGCACTCTGCCAACAGCACTTCCGCCCTGCGCTCAAAGTGCTGTACGAAAGCAACGCCGAGCCCCTCGTCAAGGGAGAAACTTGCACCCTCCCCTTGCCGCCTCAACAACACCAAGACGACGCAGAACAACAACACAAAAGCCCCCACAAAAAGCAAAAACAAAAACAAGCGCAAGAACAAGC
>JABAAA010000006.1:3144-20613 GCA_014239005.1 Alphaproteobacteria bacterium
CGCAAGAACTCGCCTCGTGGCGCGGCGCTGCCGATTGTTGCGCCGTCAAAAAGCGCTACCATGATACGATCCTGCACAACGCAGCTCTGTCGGAGCAAGGTGCTGCGGGGGACGCGCAGGCGCGAAGGCTGTTGGACATCTTTGAAGACTTGCGGTTGGAACACTTGGGAGGACAAGCGCGCGACGGGGTGAGACGCAACATGGGCGCACGTTTCCTCACGCTTTTTGCCGCCAGCGAACACCAGCTCAACGAAGAGCCCTTTTCGCAAGAAGGATTTTCTCACGCCCACTTTGCCGCGGCATTACGGTTGTTGTTGCGCAAGCAGGCGGGATTGGCAGTGCCACACACGCCTGCTGCGGTTACATTGCTGGAAACATGGCGCGAACGATTGCAAGCGCCGCTCGCCGAGTTTTTGAAAAACGCTCCTTTCACGCAACAAAAAATCTACGCCGAGCGCGCAAGCGGGTGCATCGAAAGGCTGCTGGCAGTGGTGCGGACGACGCCAGAAGGCGAGCGAGAAGACGACGAGCGCACAGAGGCGGAAGAGGAGGACGAGACGGAAAATTCCGAACAGAAGGACTCGCAACAAAACGCGCCTCCCGAAGAGAGCGAGCAAGAGCAAATCCCCCAAGACGAAGACGATACGGAAGACATGCTGGGATTGTTCGGCTTGTCGCAAGCGAGCGAGGAGACGGCGGAGCAGACGAACCGCCCGCACGACCCCTCCCTTTCCTCCGACGAAGACTTCGGCTACCGCGTTTTTACCACCGCCTTCGATGTTTGCCAGCACGCGCACGAGGTTGCCGAAAGCGAAGAAGAAACGCAACACCTGCGACGTTCGTTGGACGAAAGCCTTCGTCCCGTTCAAGCTTCGGCGGCGCGCTTTGCCAATCGTCTTCAACGCAAGCTTTTTGCGCGCCAACGCAGGCGCTGGCAGTTCGATTGCGAAGAAGGAATTTTGGATACGGCGCGGCTGACGCGCGTCGTCGTCGAACCCAACGCACCGCTCGCCTTCAAGCGCGAGAGCGAAAGCGACTTCAAGGATACGGTCGTCGCACTGCTGTTGGACAACTCCGGCTCGATGCGCGGCAGACCCGTCATGCTGGCTGCCATGAGCGCCGACATCTTGGCTCGCACGCTGGAACGTTGCGGCGTCAAGTGCGAGGTCTTAGGCTTCACGACCAAAGAATGGAAGGGAGGACAGGCGCGACAACGATGGCAGGCTGACGGCAAACCGAGGCAGCCGGGCAGGTTGAACGACCTGCGCTACATCATCTACAAGGATGCCGACGAATCCTATCGACGCACGAAACGCCTGTTCGCACTCATGCTGAAAGAGGGCTTGCTCAAAGAAAACATCGACGGCGAAGCGCTGCTGTGGGCAGAGCAGCGACTCGTCCGCCGTCCCGAACAGCGCAAAATCCTTATGGTCATCTCCGACGGTGCGCCCGTCGACGATTCGACCCTGTCGGTCAACCCCTCGCACTATTTGGAAAGCCACCTCAAGGCGGTCATCCAGCGCGTCGAAGAACGAGGACAGATCGAACTCTCCGCGATCGGAATCGGACACGATGTCACCCGATACTACCACCGCGCCATCACCCTCAGCGACGCAGAAGACCTTGCCGAAGCCATGACCGTCGAACTGGGAAAACTCTTCGAACGCGACAAGGACAACCGACGCACGCAACAAGCATGACAGAAAGAACGCCCTCGAAGGTCGCCGTGCCAATCGCCGTGCCAATCGCCGTTTTGGCGACCTGCCTTGCCGACGCCCTGCGTCCTGAAACCGTGCGGGCAACCTGCACGCTGCTCGCCCGCCTCTCCTCCAAGCGCAAGCCCCCCGCGCTGCCAAAGCGACAAACCTGTTGCGGACAAATCCTCTACAACGCAGGCGACCGAAAAGGGGCAGCGAGCCAAGCCCTGCGCGTGATCGACCTCTTTGAACCTTTTCAAGCCGTCGTCGTGCCGTCAGGCTCGTGCGCAGGCATGTTGAAGCGTCACTATCCGCAGCTTTTGGCAGGAACGCCGCACGCGCGACGAGCCCAAGCCTTCGCGCGAAAAAGCTGGGAGCTCACAGAATTTTTGCACCTCTTTCGCCCTCGAACACAACAACCCGAAACGCAACACAAGCCCCCCGACAAAAGTCTTCCCCCCCTCACTTGGCACGACAGCTGTTCGTGCCTGCGCGAATGCAAGTCCAGCACATCTTGCGCGCGTAGCCTGCTGGCAGCGCGGGGCGTTCGTCTGCACGAAGCGAGCGAGCGAGAAGTCTGTTGCGGCTTCGGCGGCAAATTCTCGATCGCCAACAGCGCGGTGTCCACCAGCATGGCGGACGACAAGCTCGCCCGTCTGCAACAGAGCGGTGCAAAGCTGGTTGCAAGCGCCGACCTCGGCTGCCTGTTGCATCTCGCCGGACGCGCACGCAGGCGTGCCTTACCGCTCTCGTTCGTCCACATCGCAGAGCTGTTGGTCGAACAAAAGCCCCTTCCAACAATCGGCGCGTGAGATCCGCGTGACAAGCGTGTCCTCTGGCAAAAGTTTTCACGACGATGCTGCCGCGGCATTGCAAAACCCCTCGTTGCAAGCCGCCCTCGACAAGGCGGGCGCGGGGTTCTTGGCGACGCGCAGCCGCGCCTTCGCTTCTATCGAGAACGCGCAAGCCTTGTGCGAAGCAGCAGAGCGGGTACGCACGCGTGCCGTCCATGACATGGCGGACTTGTTGCTGTTGTTCGAACAAAGGGCGCGTGCGCAAGGCGTGAGCGTCCATTGGGCGGAAACGGCAGAGCAAGCGCGCAGCATCGTGTTGGCTCTGTGCGCGGGCAAGCGACGCATCGTCAAGGGCAAGTCGATGGCTTCCGAAGAGATCGAGCTCAACGAAGCCTTGTTGCAAGCAGGCGCCGAGGTCGTCGAGACCGACTTGGGCGAGTACATCGTGCAGCTTGCCGAGGAGATTCCCAGCCACATCATCGCGCCCGCCGTCCACAAGACGCGCGCGCAGATCGACGCGCTGTTTCGCCACCACCACGGCGGGAGGAAGACTCCTGAAGGTCGCGTGCGTTCGAGTCAGACGTTGGTGGAAGAGGCACGGCGCATCATTCGCAAAAAGTTCTTGCGTGCCGAGGTCGGCATCACCGGCACCAACATGCTGATCGCCGAACGCGGCGCAGCCTTGCTGCTGACGAACGAGGGCAACGGCGACCTGAGCGCGATCATGGCGGAACGACACATCGTGTTGGCGGGAATCGAACGCATCGTCGCCAGCGAAAAGGACGCGGCTGCCGTCTTGCGCGTGCTCGCCCGCAGCGCGACCGGACAGAGCTTGGGAACATACGTCAGCCTCTACGGAGGAACAGGGAGAGGAACAGACGGAACGGAAAAGCCGCGCAAGGACATGCATGTGGTGCTGTTGGACAACGGACGCAGCGCCATGCACGGAGGTCCTTGGCACGACATGCTGCGCTGCATCCGCTGCGGCGCCTGTTTGAACCATTGTCCTGTCTACACCTCGGTGGGCGGACACGCCTACGGATGGGTCTACAGCGGTCCGATGGGAAAAGTTCTCTCGCCCTTGCTGGCAGAAGCGGGAACGGACGCGCGTTTGAAGCGCAGGGTCGCAGCGCTGCCGCACGCCTCGTCTTTTTGCGGGCGTTGCGTCGAGGTGTGTCCGGTCGGCATTCCGCTCACCTCCTTGATGCGAAAACTCCGCAACCGCCATTTCGAACGTCCGCAAGGCATCAAGGGATGGAAAACAAGACTCGGCTGTCTGGGCGTGCGGCTGTTGTTTGCCCACCCTCGTCTCTATCGAAGCTTGCTCGCGCTCGCCTTGCGCCTGTTAAAATTGGCAGCGCGAGGGAAAGGACATGTGGGGCGTGTCGCTTGGCTGCCGGGAATCGGCGGCTGGACGAAGACGCGCGATCTTCCCGTCAACCGAAGCGCGCGCGCGGCGATCACGCTTCTCGACGACGTTTGAGCGTTTTAAGAACATGGCGATCTCATCTGAGTCGGATACGCGACAAAACGCCGAATCGCGGGCGCGCATCGTTGCGCGCCTGCGGGAGACAAAAAAAGCGAAAGGAAAAGCGCACACTCTATCTGTGTTGTCCCAACCCGTGCTACCGAAGTTTGTCGAGCGAGAGCAAGGCAAGACAGAAGCTTTTGTCGCGCGAGCAGAAGCTCTTTCCTGTCGCTTCTTGACGGAAGGCAAAACGGAGAAAAAAACTGTCGCCAAAGTCATTGCCAAGTCATCCGTTAGCAAGGTGTTGCGAGATTTTCTCGCGACGCGACGCGGCAAGAAGGCTCTGCCTCTTTTGCTGTTCGACGTTTTGGAAAAATCTTATTGGCAGCGGCTCGGCATACTGAAAAACGTCGAGGGTTGCTGCCGTCCGACCGAAGTCAGCGAGGAGGTGGAGGGGGGAGACTTTGAAGCCACGCCGTTTCCTGCCTTTTCGTTGCAGCGCGCGGTTTGCGCGATTGCCGAAACGGGAACGTTGGTTTTTGCGAACAGGACGCGTGCGCAGGCGCTTTTGACCTTTTTGCCGACGGTGCATATCGTGTTGTTGGCAGAGCGTGACATTGTCGGTTCGTTGGAACAAGCTTTCGTGCGCGTGCCGTCTTCGGCTGCTGGGCTTTGGGCGTGCCATCTTGTGAGCGGTCCTTCGCGCACGGCGGACATCGAGCAGAAGTTGCATATGGGCGCGCATGGTCCGAAGGAACTTGTCGTCCTTCTCCATCGCTGACGACCCCCAAAGGATCGGCATGAAGAAAACGCTGCGGCACTTTTCGACACAATGGTTGTTCGCCTTGGTTGTTCGCCTTGCGAGGCTGTTGCGACGCAAATCGCGGGTCGATGTTGTGGCTGCGTTGCATCGTTCTGCTATGAGCACTGTTCGCAAAAAAAATCTCTACATCGTCTTGTGGGAGCGAGCAGCGAAAGAATCGGCGGATTTTGTCGAACAACATATCGACGATGCTCTTTTGTTTTGGAACAGAAGTGTTCTTTGGAAATACACTGTTCGGAAAATCGAAGAACAAACGCTAGAAGGCGTTTGTCTGGAGTTTGGCGTCTTCAATGGAAAGTCGGTCAATTACTTTGCCAAACACTTGCAAGGATTGAACTTTGTCGGGTTCGATTCCTTTGAAGGATTGGCGGAAGACTGGAAGGGCTGCTTTCGATGGAAAGGAGATTTCAACCTCAAGGGGCATCTTCCTGCGGTTCGTAGCAATGTTACGCTTGTAAAAGGATGGTTTGAGCAAACCTTGCCTGACTATTGTAAAAAGCATCTAGGAAAGAATTCGGTGAGATTTGTTCATATCGACAGCGATACCTACAATTCTTCTGCGATCATTTTAAAGCACCTCGCCAAGTGTTTTCGCCCTGGTTTGTTGCTATTGTTCGACGAGTTTGTCGGGTATCCTAACTGGAAGAATGGAGAGTTTCGAGCGTGGCAAGAAGCTTGTGAAAAGCATCGTATCAAATTTCGCTATTTGGGCTTTTCTCCCGAACAAGCGTTAATTGAGTTGATTGAGATTGCCCGTTGACAGCGAGGGCTCTGTTGCAACAAGACCGACACTTTCAGGAGAGCTGCGATGAACGAATCTGCTTTTTCTTTAAAGGGTCGCGTTGCGTTGGTGACGGGCTCTGATCGGGGGATCGGCGCTTGCATCGCGGAGCGGCTTGCGGCGCGGGGTTGCGACCTGATGTTGCACGCGTGGTTGAGCGAACAAGAGAAAGCTTCGGGTGCGGAGGCGGCGGTCGTCGAACAGCGCAAAAACCTTGAGGCGACCTTTGGCGTTCGCACGGCTTTCGCCGACATCGACTTGTGCACGGGAGAGGCTGCCCTCAAAGAGCTTTTTTCGATCGCCGAGAGCGAGTTGCATTCGCCTTCTGTTTTGGTTAACAACGCGGGTTTTCAGCATGTTGCGCCGATCGAAGATTTTTCGGCGGAGGTGTGGGAGCGCATGCTGGCGTTGCATACTTCTGCGCCTTTTTATGCGATCAAGCGTGCCTTGCCGGCGATGCGACGCGCGGGGTTCGGGCGCATTGTCAACATTGTGTCGGTGCAGGGGTTGGTAGGCAGCATTCACAAGGCGGGGTATGTGACGAGCAAGCATGGGTTGACGGGCTTGACGAAGGTGGTGGCGTTGGAGACGGCGGAGGAAGACATCACTTGCAATGCCATTTGTCCGGGTTATGCCGACACGGAGTTGGCGCGCAAGCAAGTACGCGAGCGGGCAGAGAGGGGGGGGATTTCTCAAGGACAGGCAAAGCATGATTTGCTGTTTGAGAAGCAGCCCTCGTTGGCCTTTGTTCCGATCGAGGATATTGCAGAGATGGTGTGTTATTTGTGTTCGGCGCACGCAAGGCATGTGACGGGGGCGAGCTTGTCGATCGACGGGGGTTGGTTTGCGAGGTAAAATTTGCGAGGTGAGATAGGCGCTTCAATCGATCTCCAAAGTCTTCTTGAGCTCTTCGTGAAACGACGTTTCGTCTTTTCTTTGTCCGTCTTTTCTTTGTCCGCACTCCCTCTGCACGATTGCCACCAACGTGCTGCTCCGCTTCTCCCCCTCCGCAAACAGCCGATCAAACCTCCGCACGACCCGCACCCCCACCCCCTGAACGCACTCGCGCATCGGCACACCCGCATGCGCCAAAAAGCCCTTCACGCGCAACAACCCATGCTCCACGATCGCCCGCGCCAAGCACTCATGGAAACGCCGCGGATTTTGCAACTCCCCGAAAGTCAGCGTGACCGTCAGAAAATCGTCATGCTCATGATCCTCATCCCCGTCGTGATGCGAAGGACGCGAATCAAGGTCATGCTCCGCTCGTGCCTGCAACCCCAACAACACGCTGTTCGGCACCGGTCGCTCTAAGCTGGAAGGCACAACACGCACCCCCGCACGAAGCCAGGGCTGCAAACGCGCCTCTGCACGACGATAGTCCTCGGCAGAAAGCAAGTCGCGCTTCGTCAACACCACCAAATCGGCGCACGCGATCTGCTCTTCAAACAGCTCCTCGACAGGACTCTCATGCGCCAACGCCTCGTCCGCCGCGCGCTGCAAAGCCAACGCTTGCGGATCGCCCACAACACCCCCCTCCGCCAGCGCAACCCCGTCGGCAAGCGCGATCACGCCATCGACCGTGACGCGATTCTCCACCGCAGGCCAAGCGAAAGCCTTCACCAAGGGCTTCGGTAACGCCAAGCCCGAAGTCTCCACCACGATATGCGTCGGAAGAGGGTCTCGACGCAAAATCTCCTCCATCGCAGGAAGAAAGTCGTCCGCGACCGTGCAACAAATACAGCCGTTCGCAAGCTCGATGATCGAACCCCTCGCGCAGCCCTTAAGGTCTCCCTCGCCGATACCGCATCCTTGCAAGATGTCACGGTCGATGCCGCAAGCGCCGAACTCGTTGATCAACAAGGCAAAGCGCAGCTCGGACGGGGAGCGCTCCGCCTGCTTCAACATGTTTTCGACAAGCGAAGTCTTGCCCGCGCCCAAAAAGCCCGTGACAATCGTCGCTGCGATCTTTTCGCGGCTCGTAGCGCCTATCATGGCTTCGATCCCTTAACGAGCATCGGCACGCCCGCCACCACCAGCGCCAAGGTCGAGACGCCCGCCGCCACACGCTGATGCAGAATTCCTGCATAACCGCGAAACACCTCGCCCATCTTCGTGTAAGGAACGACCCCCAACCCCACCTCGTTCGAAACGAACAGCACACTCTTGCCGGAACGCGTCAGGCGCAGCAGAGCCTCTTCCAACTCTTGCGTCAGACGCTCGAACAGCGGTGCTTGCTGCTCCATGCGTTCCGTCCCTTCGCAAAACAACAATGCGGACAAGAAGAGCGTGAGACAATCGACGACGATCACCTTCGCCCGCGCTTCCTCCAACGAAGGGACGAGCTTGTCAGGAGCGGGTTGCTCCAACGTTTCGAACGCTGCGCCGCGTTCCAAGCGATGTTTTTCGATACGCGTCTTCCAGCGTTTGTAGTTCTCGCTCGTCTTGTCAGAGGGCAGGGCTGCGGTCGCCAGATAGAGCGGTCGTTCTCCTGCCTGTTGGAGCGCGCGCGCCCACGCGAGCGCGCAGGCGGTCTTGCCTGAGTTCGCGCCGCCCAGCAACAATGCCGAGAAGGGACGCTGTGTCATGGTCGTGCTGCTTTTTGTCTTCTTTGTCATCCGAGTCATCCGAGTCATCCGAGTCTCTTGTTGACGCAGCGCACGATAGCAACATTTCCTGTGTCGTGCGCGTGTGATTTTTGCGCGTGTTGTCGAGCGTGTCTATCAGCGTGCATAGAAGCGTGCATATCAGCGTGCATATCAGCGTGCATATAGCGGTCGATGCGTGTGAGCGACAAGGGATCGATCGCAAAGGATAGGGCATGTTGAACGGGCAAGGACAGAGCTTGCGCGAGGGCGGCGCGGATTGTTCCTGCGTGTGCGACGACGACGATGTCGAACGTGCCGTTGCGGTCAGCTTCTGTGCGTCCGAGCTTGTCTTCGATGCGTACGATGGCGAGCGCGACGCGGTGTGCGAGATCGGCGAAGCTTTCGCCGTTGGGGGGGCGATGGGTTGCAGGCGCGTTCCACAAGTCTTGGTGTTGCGTGCGATCGTAGGGTGTTCCTTCCCAGTCGCCGAAGTGTTGTTCGTTGAATTCTTGTTCTTCGAGCATTTGCTTTTTGCTTGCGTGTTCTTTTTGCAGGGCTTGCGCTGTCTGTCGGGCGCGGAGGAGGGAGCTGGTGATCCAAAAGGATGGGGATGGAGGTGGAGATGGAGATGGAGATGGAGATGGGGGCAGATTTTGTGCGAGGGATTTTAAATCTGTTTGGGCGTCCTTAAGATTAGCAGGGGGATTGCTTGAACCGATAAAAACACCTTGAGGCGCAGAAACAGGGGCGTGGCGGAGCCAATGCCAGCGCAGGCATACCGAGTTGTCTTGATCTTGAGCTTGGTCTTGAGCTTGGTCTTGGGCTTGGTCTTGATCTTGGCTCATTTCTACCTATAGGGAACGGGCTTCGTATTAACAAAAAGGCGGTTGCGCCAATCACATAAGTTCGCGTCTGTTCCGCTCGCTCGTCTTGCGTTTTTGCTCGAAACGACACAGAATCTCTCCACTTGAAAATCTTCGCTCAAGCGCCTTGCGACAAGTTATACTAACACTTTCCATGCTTCCTTCCCTCTCCCAAACGCTCGCTCGCGTGCGCCCCTCGGCAACGATCGCCGCCTCGACGCGCGCCGCCGAACTTAAACGCGAAGGACACAGCATCGTCTCCCTTTCCGCGGGCGAACCCGATTTCGACACGCCCGATTTCATCGTCGCCGCCGCCACCAAAGCGCTCTCGGAAGGCAAGACCCGCTACGCCCCTGCAGGAGGCATTCCCGAACTGCGCGAAGCCATCGCACGCAAACTTAAACGCGACAACAACACCGACCTGCCCCCCGCCAACATCGCCGTCACCTGCGGCGCCAAACAGGCGATCTACAACGCATTGGTCGCAAGCCTCAACCCCGACGACGAAGTGATCGTTCCCGCCCCCTACTGGGTCAGCTACCCCGACATGACCACGCTCGCCGGCGGCACGCCCGTTATCGTCGAGACCAAAGCAGCACACAACTTCTTGCTCACCCCCGAAGCGCTGGAAGAAAGCTTGACCGAAAACACTCGATGGCTCATCCTGAACTCTCCCTCCAACCCCACCGGCGCCGTCTACACGAAGAAAGACCTGCAAGCGCTCGGCGAAGTGCTCGCACGCCACCCGCGCATCGGGGTTATCAGCGACGAAATCTACGAACACCTGATATACGGCGATGTACCCTTCGTCAGTTTCGCCGAAGCCTGCCCGCAACTGCTGGAACGCACGCTTGTCGTCAACGGCGTTTCGAAAGCATTCGCCATGACAGGTTGGCGCATCGGCTACGCGGCAGGCGAGGCATCCTTGATCAAAGGCATGAATGTGTTGCAGTCGCAATCGGCAAGCTCGGCAACAACCTTCTGCCAGTGGGCTGCGGTTGCTGCGCTCGATTCGGACATGTCCTTTTTCGCCCCCATGCTGAAAGCCTTCCGCGAACGACGCGATTTCATCACCCAAGCCCTAAACGAAATTCCCGGACTCTCGTGCGCCGTTCCGCAAGGCGCGTTCTATGTCTTCCCTTCCTGCACTGAGCTCGTCGGTCGCACAACAGAGCAAGGAACGCGCATCGAGGACGATCAAGCGCTCTGCCTGTACGCGTTGGAGCAAGCCGGCGTGGCGATGGTGCATGGCGAAGCGTTCGGCGCCTCGCCCTACTTGCGTTGCTCCTACGCCTGCTCGATGGAGCAGCTGAGTGATGCGACAACACGTTTGACGAAAGCCTTTGCCATGCTCTCTTAATTTGCCATGCTTCGTTTTTCTTCTCGATTCAACAAGGATCTGTTTTTGTGAACACTATCAAAACTGATATTTGCGTCATCGGCGGCGGCGCAGGGGGATTGGCTTTCGCCGCGGGCGCCGTGCAGATGGGTGCGCGCGTCGTGCTTGTGGAAAAAGGACTGATGGGCGGCGATTGTCTCAACTACGGCTGCGTGCCGTCGAAAGCCATGATCGCCGCGGCACAACTCGCCCACGACATGCGTCATGCCGAGCAATTCGGTCTGCCGAACCATTCTGTCCAAGCCGACTGGCAAAAAGTGCATGCGCATGTGAGCTCTGTGGTCGGAGCAATCGCACCGCACGATTCGGTCGAGCGATTCGAAAGTTTGGGATGCAAAGTCCTTCAAGCCAGCGGCAGTTTCATCGATCGCAGGACGCTGTTGGCAGGAACAGCCGCTGTACGCGCGAAGCACTTCGTGCTTGCGACGGGCTCGCATCCCTTCGTTCCTCCGATCGAAGGGATCAAAGAAACCCCTTACTTCACGAACGAGACGATCTTCAACCATCGCGAAGACATCCGGCATTTGATCGTCATCGGCGGCGGACCGATCGGCTTGGAGCTGGCGCAAGCCCATCTCAGACTGGGCGCGAAGGTCTCGGTCGTCGAACGCGGAGGCTTGCTCGCGCACGAAGACCCCGACCTCGCCCCCTTCTTATTGAAACAACTGGCGCGCGAAGGCATGGCGATGCTGACGCACCGCAACATCGTGCGCGTAGCAGGAACGAAAGGAAAAGTTAGGGTCGTGCTATCAAAAAACCAACAACAAGAAGAGACTATACAAGAAGAGACTATACAAGAAGAGACTATAGAGGGCTCGCACTTGCTGATCGCAACCGGACGCGTGCCGCAGCTGAAAGGGCTCCATCTGGAGAAGGCAGGAATCGATCACACGCCGCGCGGCATTAAAGTCGACAGCATGCTCAAGACTTCGCGCAAGCGCATCTACGCGATCGGGGATTGTTCGGGTTCGGCGCAATTCACGCATGTCGCGGGGTATCATGCAGGAATTGCCATTCGCAACATTCTGTTTCCGATGCGTGCCAAGGCTTCGTTGGACAATCTGCCGTTGGTGACTTACTGCGACCCTGAGATTGCGTCGTTGGGGCTGTCCGAGCGTGCCGCGGTGGAGCGTTACGGCAGAGAGAAGGTCAGGACTTTTTCGTTCGACTACGAGGAGAACGACCGAGCGCATGCGACGCACACGCCCGAAGGACGTATCAAGGTGTTTTTGCGAAAGAGCAAGATTTTGGGAGTGGCTATCGTGGGAGCGCATGCGGGCGAGATGCTGGCACCGTGGATTGTTGCGAAGGAGGCGGGGTTGAAGATAGGACAGATGGCAGGACCTATCTTTCCCTATCCGACCTTGAGCGAGATTTCCAAACGTGTCGCAGGGCAGGCTTTTGTGGGGACGTTGTTTTCAAAGGGGATGCAAAGGTTCGTGCGAGCGGGGCTGGCGTGGAAAACTTACATCTAACTTACATCTAACTTACTTCTGACGAGCAAGAAACGGACTTGGTCGTCCAAAAAAGGCTGACAACGCGCCGTCCATCAACGTCCATCAAGTAGCGCATCCGCATCGTGCGCACTAGTGCGCGCTCTGCATAGATCGATCGCCTTTTTGTTTCTCGAAAATTTCGTCTGTTACTCGCTCGCCGCCTTGTTGTGCCTTACCGCCTCGTGCGTTTGCACCGCCTCCTTTTGCTCACGCCGCACCACCTCCCGCTCCTCCTCGCGTAGCCGACGCTCGATCAACTTCTCATGCGTCTTCTCCTCACGCAAACTCGCCAACAAGGCTGCTCGACACCTCTCCTCCTCTCGCTGCAAGTGCTTCACACGCGCGTCCAACTCATGAACGCGCGCCTGCGCACGCGGCAAATAGTGCGGATTAGAAATCTCCAAGTTCGACGCCCCCAAAGCCTCTTCTCGCGCCATCTCGTTCCGTGCGCGCGCCAAAACTCCCGCCGCCTGCTCAACTTCACGCTGAACCCGCGCAAACTCGCGCTGACAGCCCTCCTTCTCTTCTCGACGCAAACGCATCAGGGTTATCAAACTTTTTCTCATGCTCGCTCCTCAATCTCGCTTGGCTTATCGTCTTTGGCTTATCGTCTTTGGCTCATCGTCTAACGACAATCCTACTCTACTCCTCTCCTACCGCAGACCCCACCCTCTCCGTTTCCCTTGCTTCCTGCTGCGTTGCTTCTTTTGCCTGCGCCTGCGCTTCCTGCTTCTGTGCCTGCGCCTCGTTGCTCGTCTGCTTGCCTTGCAAGATCGCCGACAAACGCGCCGCAAGCGCATCGAACTCTAGCGACGGTTCGTCCGAGCTCTGCGCGAGAAACTCCTCCTCCAAGCGCGGCACGACGGCGATGGCTCGATCGACCTGCGCGTCGCTGCCTTGGCGATACGCGCCTAGCTGGATCATGTCCTCCATCTCCTGATAGCGCGCCACCAACCTCCTTGCGTCGGCAAGCAAGGCGTTCTCCTCGTCGCTGTTGGCGTTCGGCAGGGCGCGCGAGACGCTCTGCAAGATGTCGATGGCAGGGTAGCGATTGCGATGGGCAATCTCACGCGAAAGCGTGACATGCCCGTCGAGAATTCCGCGCAAGGCGTCCGAAATCGGCTCGTTGGGATCGTCGCCTTCGACCAACACGGAGAAAATTCCCGTGATGTTGCCCATAGTCTGTCCGTCGTCTGGACGCGTTCCTGTTCCCTCGTTCTGCTCGATGCCCGTTCCCGCACGCTCCAAAAGCCTCGGCAGCTCGGCAAAAACGGAGGGCGTGTAGCCGCGCATCGTGACGGGCTCGCCCGCCGCCAAGTGAATCTCGCGGAGCGCCATGGCAAAGCGCGTGAGACTATCAAGCAGGCACAACACCTCGTAGCCCTCGTTGCGAAAGAACTCGGCGGTCGCCAAGGTCGTCCATGCCGCCTGCCTGCGCGCCAAAGCGGGCTCTTCGGCGGTGGCGATGACGATGACGCTGCGCTGCAACCCCTCCTCGCCGAGCGCACGCTCTACAAACTCTCTCACCTCCCTGCTGCGCTCGCCGATGAGCCCCACGACGATCACCTCCGCCTGCGAGCGACGCGCGATCATGGAGAGCAGCAACGACTTTCCCACGCCCGATCCCGAAAAGATTCCCATCCGTTGCCCGCGACAGCACGGCGTGAAGGCATCGAGCGCACGCACGCCCAGCAGAATCTTCTCGCCCAAAGCGCGCCGCAGGTGCGCCGCAGGGGGTTGCGCGCGAATCGCGTAAGCCTCGTCGCCCAGCGGCAACGCGCCGAGCTTGTCGCGCGCCTCACCGCGTGCGCCGACGACGCGACCGAGCCAATGTTTGGTAGGATAAATCACCGCCTCGTGAAACGAGGCGATGACGCGATCGCCGACACCCACGCCGTTCAGCTCGCCGAACGGCATCAACAGGGTCGCGGCGCGCTCTTGTCCGACCACCTCGCAACTGAGGGGCTTGTCGCGGTTCGGACTCTCCAACGCGCACAGGTCGCCCATCGAAAGAAAATTCTCCAAGCCGTGAATCGAAACCGTCGTGCCATGCAATGCGATCACGCGACCGCTCGCGCGAAAACCGTTCAAACGTCTTACTTCGTTGCGCATGGCGTCCAAAAAATCCATTCGCAAAACTTCCGTCTCTGTCAACGCCCGCAATAAGCCTGTCTTCTTGCGCACAAGCCAAGCCCTTCCTTGCAAAGCATGCTAGACTTTCTACTCTGCCCTTTCAAGCTCGTCCCTCTCTCATAAATTCCTTGCAGCAGATTCCTTTGCCCGTTCGTTTCGCTGCTCTCTTCTTTATTTTTCTCTTTTTTGTTTCTTTTGTGCCGTGAATTTTCTGTCGCGTCCCCGTCTTGCCTTGTTGCTCGCTTGCCTGTTTCCCTTCCTTGTCGCGAGGGTTTCTTTGGCGCGAGCAGAGACGCGCGTTGTCATCGATACCGAAGTTGCACACACACTCGCTCTCTTGGCAAAGCCCCTGCTACCCGCACTGGGCGAGGCTGCCGAGCGGTTGAAGTTGCATGTGCTTTGGAACGATCAGTCGAACGCCTTCGTCAGCGCGGGAACGCATGTTGTCGTCTACAGCGGTTTGATTCGTCGCGTCCAAAATGCCGAAGAGTTGCAAGCGATATTGGCGCACGAGTTCGGTCATGTTCTCGCCGACCACTACGCCCTGACAGTGAGCGATCGCGACCGAGCGCGTCGCTTGGCATTGCTGTTGGTGTTCGCCTCCTTGCCTTTGGCTGCGGTCAGCGGCGAAGCTGCGATCGCGTCGGTCATCGGGCTTCCGCAAGCGGTTGTCAATTTGACGCTTGCCGAACAACGCGCGCGCGAGAACGTTGCGGACAACAGCGCGATTTCCATCTTGGAGCGTGCGCGTCTTTCGCCGCGCGGGTTGCTTGCCTTTTTCAAGAGGCTAGGCAACGAGCGCGCCGTGGGATACGCGCAGTATTTGCAAACGCACCCTGCCCCGCCTGATCGGGTGGCTTTTTTGGAAGAGCGTGTTTCGCGCTCGCCGTTTTTGGCGCATCGCGCCGACGACGCGACGCGGCGTGCGTTTGCGCGTTTGAAGGTGAAGTTGGATGCGTTTGCGCTGGAGCCCGCTCTTGTGCTGGACAAGTATGCTCGCAAAAAAAAATCTCGAAGCTCTGAAGAAAAATTGTTCGCAGGGTTTGCGCGCGCGATTGCTTTTTTTCGCAGGCACAACACACAACAAGCGTTGCGCGAGGTTGCGCGCTTGTTGCAGGAAAAACCTGACGATCCTTTCTTTTGGGAGTTGAGGGGTGACATCTTGCGTGCCAGCACGCCGAACGATCCTTTGAAGGGGGAACTTCGAGCGCAGGCTGCCTATCGCAAAGCTTTGGCGCTTCTTTCTGCAAGGCATCGCCAAAACAGAGGAGGGTATTACGACCTTCCTGTTCGTTTGGCTTTGTTCGATTCGCTGCTGGCGACGGACGCGTTGGAGGAGGCGGGAAAGGTGATGGAGGAGGGCTTGACGAGGTTTCCGCGTTCGATCTTGGCGCGCCGCAAGTTGGCGGTGCTGTACGACAGGCAGGGACGAAATGCCGAGCGCGCGCTCGTTTGGGCGGAGTCCTTGTGGCTGGGGGGAGATCGCAAGAGAGCCTATTGCAGCGCGCAGGAGGCGATGCGCGAATTGCCGACGGGCTCGGCGAAGCGGTTGCGTGCAGAGGATGTGACGGTGCAAGTACGGGCGACAAAGAAACGCGGGGAGAAATTTGCCTGCTCGTGAGCGCGCAAACGTCTTGCCAGGGCATGGAAAACTCCTGCTCGGTATCTGTAGACGCAACACCCAAGCATCACCCAAGACAACACCCAAGCATCACCCAAGCATCACCCAAGCATCACCCATGCCCCGTCACACCCTCTCCGTCGCTACCTCTGAGCGCAACACGCGCCTCGATCGCTTTCTTGCCCACAACCTCCCCCCCTCCGTAGAACTCTCGCGCACATCCCTCACACGCCTCATCAAACAAGGCAAAGTTCAAGTCGATCAAAAATCTACCACCACACCATCCCTAACCCTCCACAACGGACAACAAGTCTCGATCACCATCCCCGACCCAACAAACCCCGAACGCCCCCCTATCACCAACCCCCACAAGACAGAAAAAGAGACGCCGCTGCAAATCCTCTACGAAGACGAGCATCTGCTCTGCTTCGTCAAACCCGCCAACCTGACCACCCACCCCGCCCCCTCCGTTGCAGGCGAAACATTGGTCGATCGCCTGAAAACCCACTGCGCCCCCCACCTCGCGGGCTACCCGCAAGACCCGCGCTGCGGCATCGTCCATCGGCTCGACAAACAGACCAGCGGCGTCATGGTCGCTGCCAAAACAGAGCAGACAAAACACGCGCTTTGCAAAATGTTCGCACGCCACGACCTTGAACGCCGTTACCTCGCGCTCGTGTGGGGCGTGCCTGCGCTCCTCGCAGACACGATCGAAGCAGCGCTCGCTCGCCACCCCGTGCAACGCACGCGCATGGCAGTCCGCCGAGACAGTCGACAAGGCAAAGGACGCCTCGCCGTCACCCACTATCGCTGCAAACAAGCCTTCGGCGACAACGCAAGCCTGCTGTGTTGCACGCTGGAGACAGGACGAACGCATCAAATTCGCGCCCATCTCTCCAGCATCGGACATCCCGTGATCGGCGATCCGCTCTACGCCGACCCCAACCCCCCGCCGCATCGTCGCGCTTTCGCGGCAACCTTGCCCGCCATGTCTGTGCCGCGCCAAGCCTTGCACGCCGAACACCTTGCCTTCACCCATCCGATCACCACCCAACCCCTCGCCTGTTCTGCGCCACCACCGCACGACTTCCAAACCCTGCTGGATGCGCTGAGCGAAGGACGCGAGACTAAAGATCGCACAACAGGAAAAAGATAAAACGCATGCGCTTGGGCATGCTATCTTGGCGAAGAAGGGAGAGGCTGTTATCTTCCCCCCAAGAGGTACCGTGATGAAAGCGATCACCACACTTTTTGCCAGTTTAGTCATAACACTGGCCCTAGTCCTATCCCTGAGCCTGAGCCCGAACTTGGCAGGAACGAACAGCGCGCAAGCTGCCTTCAGTTTTTCCGCAGGCACCATGCGGATGAGTTTCCTTTCGTTTGCCCAATGCCTGGAGACCGCGATCAAGTGGGGCAAGAAAAGCCATCAAACGATGACCGAAGAAAAGATCGATCGTTCCCGCCAGACCTACTTGGCAACCTTCCAGCCTAAATCCGACTCGAACGAAAAACCCGCCTCGATCAAGTGCGAGGGCGGAAGCCTGCTGATGCAAAACATGAAAGTTCAATTCTAACAACAAGGTTGGCGACAAAGTTGACGACAAGGTTGCGACAAAGCATGCTTCGCGACGCCCCCGAACGCCAGCCCTAAAGCGCGTTGCGCGCGACCTTGAAGATGTGCGCGATTAGCGCCGCCAACCCGTTGCTGCGCGAAGGCGAAAGATACTGGTTCAACCCGATGCTTTTCAAAAATTCAGGCTTCGAGCCTACGATCGCTGCAGGCGGACGATCGTTGTAGACACGAAA
>JABAAA010000070.1 GCA_014239005.1 Alphaproteobacteria bacterium
TGGCTTTCATCAACAAGATGGATCGCATGGGCGCAGACTTCGATCGTTGCGTCGAGATGATCCGCGAACGACTGGGCGCAAGCCCCCTGCTGTTGCAACTGCCGTGGGGCAAGGAAGAACACTTCGATGGTATCTTCGACCTCGTCGGAGAGAAAGTCTTGCGCTGGAAAGACGAATCGCTGGGTGCAGAGATGAGCACCCAAGACCTTCCCGAAGACCTTCCCGAAGACCAGCGCGCCAAGATTGCAGACGCGCGCAAGACGATGATCGAGCTCGCCCTTGAATACGACGACAAGGCGATGGAAGCCTATCTGGAAGGAACGACGCCCTCGGCGGAAGAGCTGATCGCCTGCATTCGCAAAGGAACGCTTTTAGGTCAGATCGTCCCTGTGCTGTGCGGCAGCGCGTTTAAGAACAAGGGCGTGCAACCCCTGTTGGACGCCGTCGTGCGCTACCTGCCCGCTCCTTCGGACTTGCCGCCCGTGGAAGGCGAACAACACAACGGCGAAAAGATCAAGCGCGAGCCCAAGGACGATGTGCCTCCTTCGCTGCTGGCGTTCAAGATTATGAACGATCCTTTTGTCGGATCGCTGACCTTCGCGCGCGTCTATTCGGGCACGATCGAATCGGGGATGCAGCTGTTGAACACCGTCAAGGACAAGAAGGAGCGGATCGGACGCATGCTGTTGATGCATTCGAACTCGCGCGAAGACATCAAAGAAGCGTGCGCCGGCGACATCGTCGCCCTGTGCGGACTGAAGGACACGACGACAGGCGACACCCTGTGCGACAGCGCGAACCCGATGGTCTTGGAGCGCATGGAGTTTCCCGACCCCGTGATCGAGGTCGCCGTCGAGCCCAAGACGAAGGCAGACCAGGAACGCATGAGCACCGCGCTGGGTCGCTTGGCGAGCGAAGACCCCAGTTTTCGCGTCGCCTCCGACGAAGAGAGCGGACAGACGATCATCAAGGGCATGGGCGAGTTGCACTTGGAAATCATCGTCGATCGCATGAAGCGCGAGTTCAAGGTCGAAGCCGATGTCGGTGCACCGCAAGTCGCCTACCGCGAGACGATCACGCAACAATACGAAATTGACCACACGCACAAAAAGCAGACCGGCGGCGCGGGGCAATTCGCGCGGATCGCGCTGCGCTTCCAGCCCGGCGAGAAGGGGTCGGGCTTCACCTTCTCAAGCAAGATCGTCGGCGGCGCTGTGCCGAAAGAGTATATTCCCGGCGTCGAGAAAGGTTTGAAGCAGGCGATGAACAACGGCGTGTTGGCGGGCTACCCCGTCATCGATGTGCAAGCGACCCTGATCGACGGGGCGCATCACGAGGTGGATTCTTCGGTGCTCGCCTTCGAAATCGCGGCACGCGCAGCGTTCCGCGAAGCCATGCCGAAGGCGGGTGCGAAGCTTCTGGAGCCTATCATGAAGGTCGAGGTGGTCACCCCCGAAGACTACATGGGCGACATCATCGGCGACCTCAACGCACGGCGCGGTCAGATCGGTGCGATGGAACAGCGCGGCAACGCGCGTGTCATTGAGGCGCTTGTGCCGCTGGCATCCATGTTCGGCTATGTGAACACGCTCAGAAGCATGAGCCAAGGGCGTGCGCAATACAGCATGCTCTTTGATTCTTACGCGCATGTTCCTACGAACATTGCGCAAGAGATTTGTTCTCAATCTTCTTAACTTCTTTATTCACCTCCAACCCATCAGGAGACTTTATCCATGGCCAAAGAAAAGTTCGAGCGCACAAAACCGCATTGCAACATCGGCACGATCGGACATGTCGATCACGGCAAGACGACCTTGACGGCGGCGATCACGAAGATTCTCGCCGAACAGGGCGGTGCCACCTTCACCAGCTACGATTCGATCGACAAAGCCCCCGAAGAGAGGGAGCGCGGCATCACGATCAACACCTCGCATGTCGAGTACGAGACCGAGAAGCGCCACTACGCGCATGTCGACTGCCCCGGACATGCGGACTACATCAAGAACATGATCACCGGAGCCGCACAAATGGACGGTGCCGTGCTGGTGGTGAATGCTGCCGACGGTCCGATGCCGCAAACGCGCGAGCATATCCTGTTGGCGCGCCAAGTTGGTGTGCCTGCGATCGTTGTCTTTTTGAACAAGGTTGATCAGGTCGACGACAAGGAGCTCTTGGACTTGGTCGAGATCGAAATCCGTGAGCTGCTGACGAAGTACGAGTTTCCCGGCGACAAGATTCCCATCGTCTCGGGCTCGGCGCTCGCCGCGCTGGAGGGACGCGACGATGCGATCGGCAAGGCGAAGATACTGGATCTCGTCAAGGCGATCGACGAGCATGTGCCGCAGCCCGAGCGTCCAAAGGATCAAGATTATCTCATGCCGATCGAAGATGTGTTCTCCATCTCGGGACGCGGCACCGTCGTGACGGGGCGCATCGAGCGCGGCGTCGTCAAGGTGAACGAAGAGGTGGAAATCGTCGGCATCAAGGATACGCGCAAGTCTGTTTGCACGGGCGTCGAAATGTTCCGAAAACTGCTCGATTCGGGAGAGGCGGGCGACAATGTCGGCGTCCTGCTGCGCGGTGTCAACCGCGAAGACGTCGTGCGCGGACAGGTCTTGGCAAAGCCGGGCTCGATCACGCCGCACACGAAGTTCAACGGCGAAGCCTACATTCTCACCAAGGACGAGGGCGGAAGACACACGCCGTTCGCCAACAACTATCGACCGCAGTTTTACTTCCGCACCACCGATGTCACAGGACAAGTCACGCTGCCGCAAGGCACCGAGATGATCATGCCGGGCGACAATGTCAAAATGGACGTCGAACTCATCGCTCCCATCGCCATGGAAGAGGGCTTGCGATTCGCCATCCGCGAAGGTGGAAGAACCGTCGGTGCAGGGATCGTCACTAAGGTCATCAAGTAACGCGCGCTGGCAACACGCGCGACTACTCGAAGAAGACGAACAACGGCAGACAAAACCATGGCAAGTCAGAACATCCGCATTCGCTTGAAAGCTTATGATCACAAGATGCTTGATCAGTCGACCTTGGAGATCGTCTCGGCGGCGCGCAAAACCGGCGCGCAGGTGCGGGGACCCATTCCGCTGCCGACGCACATCGAACGCTTCACCGTGTTGCGCTCGCCGCACATCGACAAGAAGAGCCGCGAGCAATTCGAAATGCGCACGCACAAGCGTTTGATCGATATCATCGATTCGACGCCGCAAACGGTCGACGCCCTCTCCAAGCTGGACTTGGCGGCAGGGGTGAAGATCGAGGTCAAAATCTGACGCTTGCACACCACGATTCCTATCTATGTCCATGCCTGAAAATCCTTCCTCTTCTCAAGCCGCGCCTGAAAGTGCCAGCACGCCTTCTCCGCCGAGCGAGGCGTTGAAAGCAGAAGCAACCTCGCGCGCGGCAGGGGCGCGGCGTTCGCGGCGCTGTGGCGTTTTGACGCAAAAAGTCGGCATGACGCGATGGTTCCAAGACGATGGAAGACATTGTCCGGTCTCGATGCTGCGCCTCGAAGGCGCGCGCGTGCTGGATAGGTCGACCTGCGCCTCCCCCGACGGCTTGTTTCGCGTGCGCGTCGCGGCGGGATTGCAAAAGCCGCAACGTTTGAGCAAACCCCTGCGAGGCGTTTTTGCCAAGGCTGCTTGTCCCGCGATGCGCAAGATCGTCTCCTTTCCCGTCTCCGAAGAGTGTCTGCCTCCGCCTCGCGCGGAGTTTTCTGCGTTACACTTTGCAACCGGACAATTCGTCGATGCCACCGCGTTCTCGATCGGCAAGGGCTTTGCCGGCGCGATGAAACGGCACGGGTTCAAGGGTTTGCGTGCCTCGCACGGCGTCTCGGTGTCGCATCGATCGATGGGATCGACAGGAAACCGCGAGTTCCCGGGAAAAGTGTTCAAAGGCAAAAAGATGCCGGGACACATGGGGGCAAAGCGAGTGACGATCGAAAACTTGCAAATTCTTGCGATCGACGAGGAGAAAGACCTCATCTTCGTCAAGGGTGCCGTGCCGGGCGCGAAAGGGGGGTGGGTTGCGCTCAGAGACGCCGGCAAGAAAGCCTTGCCGTCCGAAGCACCCAAGC
Organism: Alphaproteobacteria bacterium; assembly: GCA_014239005.1. GTDB lineage: Bacteria > Pseudomonadota > Alphaproteobacteria > JABAAW01 > JABAAW01 > JABAAW01. Next base: position 4,097 of record JABAAA010000070.1, read on the forward strand.
CCGCAGGAATAAAAACAGAAATCAAGGCAGAGAGTAAAGCAGAGAGTAAGAGCGAAATGACGAGCGAGAGTCCTGCAGAAATGAAGGACGAAGGAGGCGCGTCGTGAAGCTTTCTGTACATTCGCTGGACGGTAAAAAGACCGGCGAGGTCGAGGTTGCCGATTCCGTCTTCGCAGCCCCCTTTCGCAAAGATCTTCTTGCACGCGTCGTTCTTTGGCAGCTTGCCAAACGCCGCGCGGGAACACACAAAGCCAAGAACCGCACCGAGATTCGCGGCAGCACGCGCAAGATCATGCGTCAGAAAGGATCGGGCAGTTCGCGCAGACGAACGCGCAAGGTTTCTCATTTCCGCGGTGGCGGCGCTGTCTTCGGACCTGTGCCACGAAGCCACGCGCACTCTTTGCAAAAAAAGGTTCGCCAAGCGGCGCTCTGCTCTGCGCTCTCCGAAAAACAACGCGAGGGAAAGCTCTTCGTCCTCGAGCAAGAGACGCTGGAAACGCCAAAGACTTCCCTGTTGGCAGAAAAGCGCAAGAACTGGGACGCGCTCCACAACGCCATGATCGTGCTGAACGAACAGCCCGATCGCAACTTTCGACTGGCTGCGCGCAACCTGCCTCGACTTCTTCTGATTGCGCAACAAGGGCTGAATGTCTACGACATCGTCAAGTATGACGCGCTCTTGCTCGGAAAAAGTACGCTCGCAGAGGTTGTAAGACGAGGCACGGGTGGAAAAACAAACTCCGAGACGGAAGTTGAAACGGGAAAAGAGACAACAAAAGAGACAACAGTAGATAGAAAGGTTTCGTCGTGAGCTGGAGGTTTTTCAAGAAGACGGATGTCTCGCTCTCGCGCGCGCTCTCGCTGTTGCTGAAGCCTGTCATCAGCGAAAAGGCGACCTTCGGTGCAGAACGCAACGAGGTGACCTTCCGCGTCAGCTTGGATGCAACGAAGCCTGAGATTCGCTCGGCGGTCGAAAAGCTGTTCAAGGTGAAGGTCTTTTCCGTGACAACCTCGCGCCAACAAGGCAAGCAGAAACGTTTCCGCGGGCGCGTGGGCAGACGTATCGAGACGAAAAAAGCCTTTGTGCGCTTGGTAAAAGGTGAAAGCATCGACATCGGTGCGACGACCAAGTAGAACAAGGAGAACATTTCCATGCCATTGAGATCTTCCAAACCTACCTCTCCCGGTCGTCGTTCGCTGGTGTCCGTCGTGCGCGAAGGGCTGCATCGTGGCAAGCCCTTCAAGGCGCTGACGAAGGGCAAGAGCAAGACGGGCGGGCGTAACAATCGCGGACGCATCACGACCCGCCACATCGGCGGCGGACACAAGCAGAGCTATCGCATGATCGACTTCAAACGCACGAAACTCGACGCGGACGCGGAAGTGCTGCGCTTGGAATACGATCCGAACCGCAGTTGTTTCATCGCGCTGTTGAAGTACGAGGACGGCGAGCATGCCTATATTCTTGCGCCGCAGAAGCTGGCTGCCGGCGACCGTGTTGTCTCTGCTGCCCGCGTGGATGTGAAACCCGGCAACGCCGCGCCGCTGTTTTCCTTGCCCGTAGGGACGCTAGTTCACAACATCGAGTTGCAAGAGGGCAGAGGCGGACAGCTGGTACGCGCTGCCGGGGGTTTCGCGCAAATCGTCGGACGCGACAAGGGCTATGCTCAGGTGCGCCTGAAAAGCGGCGAGATTCGCATGGTTCCCGGAGGATGCAAGGCGACGGTGGGAACGCTCTCCAACCCCGACAACAAGAACAAAAAACTCGGCAAGGCGGGACGAAACCGCTGGCTCGGCAAACGACCGACCGTACGCGGCGTTGCCATGAACCCCATCGACCATCCGCACGGCGGTGGCGAAGGCAAGACCGCAGGAGGCAGACATCCCGTCACGCCGTGGGGAAAATCCACGAAAGGCAAGAAGACGCGTAAAAAGTCCGCCTCGAATCGACTCATCGTGCGCAAGCGCGGCAGCAAACGCTGACGGACGGGAGGAACGCTCATGGCACGCTCCGTATGGAAAGGTCCTTTTGTCGACGGCTACTTGCTCGCCAAGGCGGACAAGGTGCGCGAATCGGGACGCAAGGATCCGATCAAGACATGGTCGCGGCGATCGACCATCCTGCCCCAGTTCGTCGGACTCAACTTCGCTGTGCATAACGGACGCAAGTTCATTCCCGTCTTCGTCACCGAAGACATGATCGGACATAAGTTCGGAGAGTTCGCTCCTACGCGCACTTTCTTCGCCCATTCGGGCGACAAGAAGGCGAAACGCTCCTAACAAAGCTCTCGAATCAGAACACCCGTACAAAGACTTCCTCGCTCACACTCAGATGGCAGAAAAAACAACCTCCTCGCCCAAAAAAGCAACGGCAAGCAAAGCACCTGCGAACAAAGCGGTGGCAAGCAAAGCGGTGGCAAGCAAGTCCTTAAGCAAGCCCAAGTCCAAGCCCTTGCTCGCCAAGTCGCGC
>JABAAA010000071.1 GCA_014239005.1 Alphaproteobacteria bacterium
CGCTCGCCCGAATGGGGACTCTTCCTCCACCCCAACAACGCGCTCGCCGCTCACCGAGGACAACGACTCGCCGCTTCCCTCGCGCCTCACAGCGCGCGCACCGCTCGATTCTTGGAAAACAGCCTCAGACGCATCGGCGCACTCCAACGCGAAATCGATCGCAAAAAAGAACAACTGAGCGCGCACCTCGAAGACGTCGCTGCCTATCGACAACGCATCGCTCGGCTCTCCTCGCACAAACAACGTTTGCTGCCTCTCTCCGCCAAAGAACGCGCCACCCTCAAAACACACGCACAAGAACTGGCAGAACAGGCTGAATCTGTGCAAGCGCTCGTCGCTCGGTTGGAACGCTCATCGTTTGCTCACCAAGGAGGCGTGCTAGAAAGCGTCCTCGGCGGTATCCCGCACAGCCTGCGCGTTTTTCCCGAATCTTTGTCGTCATCCTCGTCGTCATCCTCGTCGTCATCCTCGTCGCCATCCTCGTCTTCCTCTCTGCCCTCCTCGCCTCGCCAAAACATCGTGGTCGCGCCCGCCGAAGGAGCGTGGCTGAAACGCTACGGCAGCTCGGACGGACACGGACAGACGCTCAGCGGCATCGTCATCGAAACCGAAGCCGCGACGACAGTGCTCGCCGCCTTCGACGGACGCGTCGTCTTCGCCGATACCTTCCGCGACCAAGGCAAGCTGCTGATCGTCGAACACAAAGGCGGATACCATACGGTGATCGCCAATCTTGCAGAACTCTTCGTCTCGCTCGGACAAGGCGTGCTGGCAGGAGAACCCGTCGGACGCATGGGCGCGCAAAACAGCACCCTCTACTTTGAAGTGCGGCAACACGGCAAACCGCTCAACCCACAACGATGGATCAGAGAAACTCCGCGCAGAAGAGCCTTCTTGCAACAATAGGCTTCAACAACAAACAACCCGAAAAAGAAAAACGCACGCACAAACCTTTTGTGCTACCTTGCACAAACAGAGGGTCAGAAAGTATGCGTGCGAAGAAAACAAACACGAGCCAAAATGATGAGCGCAAGAAAACGAGCAACGAGCAACGAGCAATGAGCGAAAGAACGTTTGTCAAAACGGGCGCAAGAAAACGAACATGAGTTAAAGATGATGTTTCGCGTGGTGAAAAATCTGTTGCGCAAAATACCGACGTTCCTGCTAGGAGCAGCAGTGACGCTCGCGTTCGTGCTGTTCTTCTCTGCCCAACAGAGCGGTTCGGGCTCCGCATCCCAGCGCGGCGTCTCTGCAGACACCTACGCGCTGTTGGACGCCTTCGGAGAAGTCTTTCATCGCGTTCGCCGCGACTATGTGCGCGAGGTCGGCGACGAAGAACTGATCGAAGCCGCGATCGAAGGCATGGTGTCATCGCTGGATCCGCACTCTGCATACTTGAATCCGCGCCGCTACCGCGATCTGCAAGTCAACACGCACGGCGAGTTCGGAGGCCTCGGCATCGAGGTGACGCTCGACGACGAATCGGGCGCAGTCAAAGTGATCTCGCCCCTCGACGACACGCCGGCGATGCAAGCCGGCATCCAAAGCGGCGACCTGATCGTACGCATCGACGAGACGGTCGTGCGCGGCATGACACTCGACAAAGCCGTCGATATCCTGCGCGGTCCCGTCGGCAAAAAGGTGAACCTGACGATCAAACGCGGCGATGCCGAGCCCTTCGAACTGACAATCGTACGCAAACTCATCAAGCTGCGCGTCGTGCGCACGCGATTGGAAGGCGATGCACGCCAAGGAATCGTGGGCTATGTGCGCCTTGCCGGCTTCAGCGAAAAGGTCGCCAAGACGATGAAACACGAAATCAAAAAGCTGAACGACGATGCACGCGCGCCCATCGTGGGCTATGTATTGGACTTGCGCAACAATCCCGGAGGACTCCTAGACCAGGCGATCGCAGTCAGCGACCTCTTCCTTGCCGGCGGGGAGATCGTCTCCGTGCGTGGTCGAGGGGGCAGGAACCACCAGCGTTTTCAAGCGTCGAAGAACGATGTCACCGAAGGCAAACCCATCGTCGTTCTCATTAACGGTGCCTCGGCATCCGCATCCGAGATCGTCGCGGGCGCGCCCAAAGACCATCGCCGCCCCAAGCTGCTGGGTGAAAAATCCTTCGGAAAAGGATCGGTACAAACGCTCATCCCCCTCAAAAATCGCCGCAACGCCGCGCTCAAGCTCACCGTGCAACACTACTACACGCCGAGCGGAACCTTGATTCACAAAAAAGGAATCGATCCCGATATCCTCGTCGTTGCAGAAAAGAAAACCCCCGACAGCAGCAAAGAAGACAAGCCACAAGAGGACAAGCCACAAGAAGAAGATGTGCAACTGCAACGCGCCTTGCAAGTCGTGCGTAACGAGGCGCGAAGCGCGACGCAGAAATAACATCGCGGCGACCCCGACAGCGGCAGCGGCAAGCGAAGGCGAGACGCGTTGAAATGGAAGCGCTATGACAAGCCAAAACGCTCCCTTCGTCGCTCCTCCTCCGCAAGGAGCCAATTCTGATCCTGACTCTGACCCCGCGTCCGAGAACCTTGAGGGTGCGCAAACGTCGCAGCCTGCCCCCTCCGCCAAGGCGGCGTTGTCTGATGTCAAGGTGCACCAAGCACAAGGCGGCATGTGGCATCGGCTCTATGTGTGGACATGGATTGCCACCCTGAGCGTCATCGGCTTCACGTTGCTGGGGCTCAAGACGATGCCGTTGCACGGCTACAAGGGCGATTTGTTGGATAGAGTGCAGGTTTCGGTGCAAGTCGATCGCCTGCTTGCAATCTTGCGCGGACAAGTTGTGCCGACGACAGAAGGCGAGGCGGTGGTCTCGATGATTCCCTCGCTGTTGGAAAGCACCGAGGTCTACGGCATGCTGCCCGTGCGCGCTGCCGACGGCAACAGCGCGTGGCGCGCCTATCGCGCACGCGTTCCGCTCACTTCGGGCAGAGGAAAGATCGTCGTCATCGTCGCCGACTTGGGACTAGACGACTTTGCAACGGAACGAGCGATCGATCTGCCGCCGGCCGTTACTTTGGAGTTTTCTCCTTACGGACGCTCGCTCACGCGCTGGGCATTGTTCGCGCGCGAAAAAGGACACGAGCTGTTGCTCTCGCTGCCGTTGGAGGGGTTGCCCGAAAGCGGGATTGACGCCGGAGACCTCGAGCTTGCCCAAGAACAAGGCGCGCCGGAAACCCTACATCGTCTGAAAAGTGTGTTGGGACGCATGACGGGTTATGTCGGCGTTACCGGCGGCAATCCGTCCAGCTTTTTCAACAACCTTGAAGCTTCGCGTCCCGTTTTGCGCGACCTCTCGTCGCGCGGACTGCTGTTCCTCGCAGAATCTTCGCGGACGCGGCAAGCGCTTTCGTATGCACGTTCTCTGCGCATGCCGACAGCTCGCCTCGATACGACGTTCTCAGAGGCGCAAACGCGCGAGGAGATCGACGAGCGCTTGCGTGAGCTGACAGCGCGAGCGCGCCGCAGCCGCTCGGCTACGATTGTACGCTTTGCCCCCTTGCCGACAACGTTGAATGCCTTGAGCGATTGGCTTGTTGCCCTCGACGATTCGCGCGGCTACCAGGTGATCCCGCTTACCGCGGTGTTTGCCCCAAGCTCGGGACGACAGAGAAGCTTCTAGGGTGGATGTCGGGATGAATTGGGTTTCGAACGAGGAATCGAACGAGGCGCACGAGTACCGTCCTTGCGTGGGTGTGATGCTTTTGAACGCGCGCGACGAAGTCTTTGTCGGTCGCAGGATCGATCACCCCTCGCGTTATTGGCAAATGCCGCAGGGGGGTATCGAAGAGGGGGAAGAGCCGTTGGTAGCGGCGTGGCGCGAGATGGGGGAAGAGATCGGCAGCCGCAACGCTCGCCTGCTTGCCGAGCATGGTGCGTGGCTGCGCTACGACCTGCCGTCCTCGCTCAGGGCGACCTTGTGGGGGGGGCGATACCGCGGACAGCGACAGCGGTGGTTCCTCTTTCGTTTCTTGGGCGCAGACGAGGAGCTTTCGGTTGCAACGGCGCAGCCCGAGTTTTCCCAGTGGCGATGGTTGGCGTTGGATTCGCTCACCTCCAAGATCGTGCCGTTCAAGCGCGAGATCTATGCGAAGGTCGTCTTGTTTGCGCACGATATTCTTGACCAAAAGACTAGGGCTGTTGACGAGGCAGGATGATGCTCGATTTAGACGCTCCACTCGGTAAACCACGCGACCGTGGCGGCAGGGCGGACTATACGCTCGTCTCCGATTATGTTCCTTCAGGCGACCAACCCTCCGCGATAGACGCGCTCGCGCGAGGCTTGCGGGCAGGCAAGCGCGATCAAGTCCTGCTAGGCGTTACAGGATCGGGCAAGACGTTCACGATAGCGCAAGTGATTCGCGCGCTCGGTCGCTCGGCGCTGATCTTGGCGCCGAACAAGACGCTGGCAGCCCAGCTCTACGGCGAGATGAAAGGGTTCTTTCCCAACAACGCCGTCGAGTATTTCGTCTCCTACTACGACTATTACCAGCCTGAAGCCTATGTGCCGCGCTCCGACACCTACATCGAAAAGGAAGCGACGATCAACGAGCAGATCGATCGCATGCGCCACTCGGCGACGCGCGCGCTGTTAGAACGCAAGGATACGGTGATTGTCGCCTCGGTCTCGTGCATCTACGGGCTGGGCGCCGTAGAGACCTACGCGCGGTTGGTCGTCGACCTTGTTGCAGACACGGCGTTCGAGCAACGCCGCCTTTTGCAAGAACTGGTGTCGTTGCAGTACAAGCGCAACGACCATGCCTTTACGCGCGGCACCTTTCGCGTGCGCGGCGAACGCATCGATATTTTTCCCAGCCACTTGGAAGATTGCGCGTGGCGCGTGTGCTTTTTCGGCGACAAGGTTGAGCGAATCGATTCCTTCGATCCTTTGACGGGAACGTTGGTCGAGAAGTTGGAGAAGATTCGCGTCTATGCGAACTCGCACTATGTCACGCCGCGTCCGACGCTTCGGCGTGCGATCGAGCGGATTCGCGTCGAGCTTCGCCAACGGCTCGTCGATTTGAAACATGAAAAAAAGCTGTTGGAGGCGCAGCGCTTGGAGCAACGCACGCGATTCGATTTGGAAATGCTGGAGACGACGGGCATGTGTCAAGGCATCGAGAACTACTCGCGTCATTTGACGGGACGCGTGTCGGGCGAGCCCCCGCCGACTCTGTTCGAATACTTGCCCGAAGACGCGTTGTTGGTCGTCGACGAAAGTCATGTCACCGTGCCGCAGCTTGGCGGCATGTATCGTGGCGATTTCAGCCGCAAGTCGACGCTCAGCGAGCACGGCTTTCGCTTGCCTTCTTGCATCGACAACAGACCTTTGAAGTTCGAAGAGTGGGAAAGCATGCGTCCGCAAACGCTGTTCGTCTCGGCAACCCCCGGCGACTGGGAGCAGCAGCGTGCGCAAGGCTCGATCGTCGAGCAGATCGTGCGCCCGACAGGGTTGGTCGAGCCGCCCTGCTCGGTGCGCCCGACCGAGCATCAAGTGGACGACCTGATCGCCGAGTGTCGTGATTGCGTGTCGCGCGACCAGCGCGTTCTTGTCACGACTCTCACTAAGCGCATGGCGGAGGATTTGAGCGAATACCTTTCAGAAGCGGGGCTTCGCGTGCGTTATCTGCATTCGGACATCGAAACTTTAGAGCGCATCGCCATTCTCATGGACTTGCGCCGCGGCGTCTTCGACATTCTGATCGGCATCAATTTGCTGCGCGAGGGCTTGGACATTCCTGAATGCGCCCTGGTGGCGATTTTGGACGCGGACAAGGAAGGGTTCCTACGCTCGAAACGCTCGCTTATCCAAACGATCGGGCGCGCGGCGCGCCATCTGGAAGGGCGCGTCATCCTGTACGCTGACAAGCGTACCGAAGCGATGAACTATGCGTTGGAAGAAACCGCGCGCAGGCGGCAAAAGCAGGAAGTCTACAATGCGAAGCATGGCATCAAACCTGAGGGCGTGCGCAAGTCGATCCATGAGATCATCTCGCCTGTCGCGGAGGAGAAGAGTGCCAGTACCTCCGAAAACGGCAAGTTGCGTGAAGAGTTGCGCGAGCGTTTGCGCGACATTGCGTTGGGCGACTATTTGGCGGTGTTGGAGCGGCGCATGAAGGCGCATGCGACGGACATGGCGTTCGAGCGTGCGGTTCTGTTCAGGGACGAGATTCGCAAGCTGGAGGTGGGCGACCTGTCGCATCCGCTCTTTGTGTTCGAGGTGGACAAGGGCTTGTTGGAAGAATGCTTGCCGTTGCTGACCTAACCCAAGGCTGTGTGCAAAAGGCGCGTGCGCGGAGAAAAGGCAAGAAGAAATAGACGAATAGACGAACAGGCGTGGGCGTAGAACCTCTGGCAAGTTGATTTTCGCAAGACGCAAGCGCGTCGATGCGACGGATGAACTGACGGAACGTTCCGCTTAGGCGTTTTTTGTCCGCAGCGTCCTTGGTTTTTTCGCCATCCACCACAGCAACATGGCGACGAGCGCCAAAGCGACAGCAATCAGAGAGAGGTCGTAGAGGAACTTGTCGTCG
>JABAAA010000072.1 GCA_014239005.1 Alphaproteobacteria bacterium
TAAGTTTAATGCCGATACCTTCTCTGATATCGTTTCCATAACTTTGCTGGCTGAACGCATTGATAACATTGCGTCTCTTTGGTGTGTAGGACAAAAACCTTCGGGCTCTGGAGATCCTTTCTCTTTACGAAGACACGCCACAGCTGTCATCAATATCTGTAATGTCTATGAATGGGATATTCCCCTAAGTAACATCGTTGGAGAGGCTTTGTTCCTATTAGAAAAACAAGGCTTGATATTTGTGCATAGTCAATGTCGCGGAGAGATCATGAATTTTATATTGGAGCGTATTCGCGCACAAATGAAACTTAATGAAGAAATACGAAGCGATTGCGTTGAAGCGATTCTGCACTACGACAAATCTCAAGCGGGAATCATAAAAGATATTCGTAAACATATCATCAGCCTGACAACAGAAATCAAAAACAACAACCCCCTAGCAGAAATTTTCTACCGCCTGCACGCCATCATACGCTCCGCCCCTATCGCCCCCTCTTCTCTCGCCTCGCCCCCCTCCCCCGACCTCTTCTCAGCAGCCGAAGAAAAAAATCTACACGCACGCATCCAACAACCCCTCGCAGACGAGGCATGGAAAAACCTAACCTTCACCCAAAAACTGCAAACGCTCGGCAGCCTCAAAGATGCCGTCGACCCCTTCTTCGACCATGTCCTCGTTATGGACAAGCACGAAAACATTCGACAAAACCGACTCCGTCTGCTATACAGCATCTACAAGCGATTCCTCGAACTCGCCGACTTCACAAAAATCCACCACAAGGACAAGCAACGCAAGCAACCACAACACCCCTGATTGCCTGCCCCCCTCCCCTGCTCCCTCCCATGCCCTCCTCCTCTGCTCCCTCCCCCGCTCCAGCCCCCGCTCAATCCCTTAGCGATGACGCCAAGCGGATCTACCACTTCGGCAAAGAGCACAACGAAGGCTCGGCGGACCTCCGAGACCTGCTCGGCGGTAAAGGCGCAAACCTATGCGAAATGGCAGAGATCGGACTCAATGTGCCGCCAGGATTCATCGTCACAACACAAACCTGCCAAGAATTCTACACCACAAACACCCTACCCCAATCGCTCGTCGAACAACTGCCTCCCGCACTCCATACCCTCGAACGACACATCGGAAAAAAACTCGGCGACCCCCAAAACCCCCTCCTCGTCTCCGTCCGCTCAGGCGCAAGAGTCTCCATGCCCGGCATGATGGATACCATCCTCAACCTCGGGCTCAACGACAGCACCCTCGAAGGACTCGCACAAAAAAGCAACAACCGCCGATTCGCACTCGATTCCTACCGACGATTCATCCACATGTTCGGAAACGTCGTCCTCCAAGTTCCGCACTACCAGTTCGAATCCGCGCTCGACGACCTCAAACGACAACACAACATCAACCTCGATACCGACCTCGAAGAACAACACCTCTTCGAACTCATCCAACAATACAAAAACATCGTCCAAAAAAACGCCGAACGACCCTTCCCGCAAAATCCCCTGGAACAACTGAAACAAGCCATCGCCGCCGTCTTCCAAAGCTGGCTGTCCCCGCGCGCCAAAACATACCGCAAACTCAACAATATCCCCGAACACTGGGGAACCGCCGTCACCATCCAAGCCATGGCATTCGGAAACATGGGCAGCGATTGCATGACAGGCGTCGCCTTCACCAGAAACCCCGCCACCGGCGAAAACTGCCTCTACGGCGAATTCCTCGAAAACGCACAAGGCGAAGACGTCGTCGCAGGAACGCGGACTCCTCAACCCGTCTCCGAACAAGCGCGACAACAACACATCCAAAACCTCCGCTCCGCCGCGTCCGCAACCCCGCCACCCTCGCTAGAAACAAGCCACCCGCGCATCTTCCAAGAACTGCTGGAAGTACGAAATCTGCTCGAACGACACTACCGCGACATGCAAGATATCGAGTTCACCGTCGAACAAAACCGCCTCTTCCTGTTGCAAACCCGCTCCGGCAAACGCACAGCGCAAGCCGCCGTGAAAATCGCCTGCGACCTCTTGGACGAAGGACTCGTCAGTCGAGAAGAAGCCCTATTCCATATCGAACCACAATCGCTCGACCAGCTGCTGCACGCGCGACTCGATCCGAACGCAGAAAAGGTGCTGCTCACGCGCGGATTGCCCGCATCCCCAGGCGCCGCTTGCGGGCAGATCGTCTTCAGCGCCGACGCAGCAGAAGAACGCACGCGCAACGGTCAAGAGGTCATGCTGGTGCGCTTGGAAACTTCGCCCGAAGACATCCACGGCATGCACGCCGCAAAAGGAATCCTCACCGCCCGCGGCGGCATGACAAGCCACGCCGCCGTGGTCGCGCGCGGCATGGGACGCACCTGCGTCTGCGGCGCGAGCGAGCTGGTGATCGATGCTGCAAACAAAACGCTCAACATCGGCAAGACAACCTTGAACGAAGGCGACTTTATTTCGATCGACGGCGCGAAAGGCGAAGTGTATCTCGGCAAGGTTGCCATGATCCTGCCCGAACTGGACGCGACCTTCCACCGCCTCATGGGCTGGTGCGACGAGACGAGACGCATGCAAGTTCGCGCGAACGCGGACACAGCCGAAGACGCGACGTTGGCGCGCGCCTTCGGAGCGGAAGGCATCGGCTTGTGTCGTACCGAACATATGTTTTTCGACGGGGAACGGATCACGGCGATGCGCGCGATGATTCTCGCGCTGTCACGCGAAGAGCGCGAAGCCGCGCTGTCGCGCCTGCTGCCGATGCAGCGCGAGGATTTTGTCGAGATCTTCACGGCGATGGACGGCTTGCCGGTGACGATTCGCCTTCTCGATCCTCCGTTGCACGAGTTCCTGCCGCACAACGACGAGGACTTGCGCGCGCTGGTGGAGAACCTTGCGCCGATGCTGTCTTTATCGTTGGAGGATGCGCGTTTGCGCACGGCTCGGCTGCAAGAGAGCAATCCGATGTTGGGACATAGGGGAGCGCGTCTTTTGGCGACTTACCCCGAGATTTGCGAGATGCAAGCGCGCGCGATTTTCGAGGCGGCGCTGCTCGCGCGCGAGCGCGGCGTCAAGCCCGTGTGTGAGATTATGTTGCCGTTGATTGCAACGAAGGCGGAGTTCGACCGCTTGCGTTCGGTCGTGCGGCGCACGGCGGAGAAGGTGTGGCAAGAAAAGAATGCGTTGTTGTCTGACGGCAAGTCGTTGTCGCCGTTGGATTGGCGTATCGGCACGATGATCGAGTTGCCGCGCGCGGCGCTGTTGGCGGACGAGATTGCGGGGAGTGCGGAGTTTTTCAGTTTTGGCACGAACGACCTGACGCAGACGGTGTGGGGGATCAGTCGTGACGATGCGGGCAGTTTTTTGCAAGAGTACGAGCGGTTGGGTTTTGTGGCGCATGATCCGTTCACGACTTTGGATCGCGCGGGCGTTGGAGCGTTGATGGCCTTGGCGGTGGAGCGAGGGTTGTCGTCGAACAAGGCGTTGAAGTTGGGGATTTGTGGCGAGCACGGAGGTGATCCTCGCTCGATTGCTTTTTGCGAGGAATTGGGCTTGGACTATGTTTCTTGCTCGCCCTATCGTGTTGCGATTGCGCGGCTGGCAGCGGCGCAAGCCGCGATCACGGAGCGCTCAAAGAAGGCGAGGGAGAAGCAGCGCGCTTGAGGCGGGAAGAGGCTGCGGACTTCCTTCGCGCGCAACCCTCTAGATTCGCCGCAGCTTTTTGCAATGCGCTTGCTTGTTAAGATTGCTCGTTAATTTTGCCTGTAATCTTGTTGCGAACATCCGTCCGCGCGTGCCGTGCATAGTGCACGCGCGGACTAAAAAAGCAGGGTCGTTCTTGCTCCTGCCTAAACCCTAGACCGAGTAGTACATCTGAAACTCGATCGGATGCGGCATGCTCTGATACTGCTTCAACTCCTCACGCTTCAAGGCGATATAGGCATCGATCACGTCGTCGTCGAACACCCCCCCCTTCGTCAAAAAAGAACGATCTTCATCCAACGAATCCAACGCTCGGCGCAAAGAGCCGCAAACATTCGGGATCTTGTCCAACTCCTCCTTGCTCAAGGCGTACAAATCCTGATCGCGCGGCTCGCCGGGGTGAACCTTGTTTTCGATACCGTCCAAGCCCGCCATCAACATGGCAGAAAACATCAAGTAGGCGTTCGCCGAAGGATCGGGAAACCTCACCTCGATGCGCCGCGCCGCTTTGGGCGAGGTAGGAATGCGACAAGACGCCGAGCGGTTGCTCGCCGAGTATGCCAACAACACGGGTGCCTCGAAGCCCGGCACCAGACGCTTGTAGCTGTTCGTCGTCGGGTTGGCAAAGGCGTTCAACACGCGTGCATGCTTCAAGATTCCGCCGATGTAGTGCAAGGCGATCTCGGACAGATCGGAATAGCCCTCGCCCAAGAAGGTGTTCTTGCCGTCCTTCCACAAGGACTGATGGACATGCATGCCCGATCCGTTGTCGCCGAAAACGGGCTTCGGCATGAAGGTGGCGGTCTTGCCGTAAGAGTGGGCGACCATCTGTACGCAGTACTTGTAGATTTGCAAGTGATCGGCGATGGTCAGCAGACGATCGAAACGAATCCCGATCTCGTGCTGCGAGGGCGCCACTTCGTGATGATGTTTCTCGACCTGGACGCCGCACGACTTCATGGTGGTCACCATCTCGGAGCGCAAGTCGAACGCCGAATCGACGGGGGGTACGGGAAGATAGCCGCCTTTGGGGCTGGGACGATGTCCGAAGTTTCCCTCCTCGTAGTCGCGCGCGCTGTTGTAGGGACCCTCTTCGGAATCGATCTGAGCGACGATGCGATGGCTGTCCGCGGCGAAACGCACGTCGTCGAAGACGAAGAACTCCGCCTCGGGACCGAAGTAAGCGGTGTCGGCGATCCCTGTCGAGCGCATGTAGTCTCCTGCTCGCGTGGCGATCGAACGAGGATCGCGGTTGTAAAGGTCGCCGTGCGAGGGGTCCTTGACCGAGCAGACCAAGACCAGCGTGTTCTGCGCTGCGAACGGATCGACGAAGGCTGTGGAAGGATCGGGATGCAAGATCATGTCCGATTCGTGAATGTCCTTCCAGCCGGCAATCGACGAGCCGTCGAACATCACCCCCTCTTCGAAAAACGCCTCGTCGATCGTCGAGACATGCTGCGTCGTGTGGTGCCACTTTCCGCGAAGGTCGGTAAAACGCAAATCGACATAGTCAATTTCCTTGTCTTTTAAGGTTTTCATTATAGTATCGGACATTGGAGAGCTCCTTTGAGGCAAGAGGTTGAGGAAAGAGGTTGAGGAAAGAGGTTGATGCAAGAAGTTGAGGAGAAAGGTTGAGGAGAGAGAATACCAAGAACAGCCTTCTCGGCTATGGACACAAGGCGAGGCTTGACGAAAAGCTACCTTGTTCCCTTGCTCGCCATTCTGCGACGTACAATAATCTGTGTCAAGTTTTTTTCCTCTCATGCAATGTTTTTCCACAAAAAAAACGCCCCCGCCATCGTGATCTGCCCCTGACGCTGCCATGATTCGAATCATCATCGCCCTCGTTGCCGTCTTTCTGCTGTGGCGGGTGTGGCGCGCGCTCACGCAACAGGGAGACCTCGCCGCGCGCGAACGCTGGCGCAAGCGCGGACTGTACGTGCTAGGAGCAGCTTTGATTGCACTCGGCGTATGGTTTGCTGCGACCGGCAAGCTTCACGCCGCCTGGATCGGGTTGCTGGGCTTGTTCGCATGGCTGCGGCGAGGCATGCTTTTTTACAATCTGTTCCGCAACCTCGGTGTGGGCGCCAAGAGGACTGACCAAGGGTTTCGCAGCCGTTTCGATTCGTTCTTCCGTCAGGCGCAAAATGCACGACAAGGCGCACGACGCGTACGCCCGAAGTCTCCCACCTCCGAACCGCCCGCCGCCCGACAAATCCGTCCGCCAACACAACACGTCTTCCTGCAGAAACCTCTTCTTCGCGCAACAGCACGTCGAACAGTTCTTCAGACGCAATCTCCCCCCTCCCCCCGACGAAGGCTTGCAACGCTGTCCCGTCGCTGTTGAACAGAAACCCCACCTGCTCGCGTCCTTCGCGGAGCGCGAGGTGCAACGCAGCCGCGTCCTCCAGCACCAGCACCTGCTCTGCGTGCGGCGAAAGATTTTCCGCCATCGTCGCCAACACCTCTTCCGATGCACCATGCGCACCTTGAGCCAACAGCACGCGCGGCAGCTTGTATCGAGCCTCCTTCCCAACCCCTCCTTTCAAGTCGCCGTTGTGCCGCCATGCGCTTGCGGCAAAAAGACGCGTCAAGTAGGCGTTCACGCCTTCCGATTTGACAAGCCTTCCTCCCGCTCGCCCGTGAGAATTCTTGCGCCAAATGCCGTTGGCAGCAATGTTGCGCAGCTGCAACGCGCGCGGGGCGTCCAAGGGCGAGCCCTCAAGAAAAATCTTCACTCCGCTGTGCGTCTCGGGGTTGGAGCCGCGCGAAACCGAAAGGGCAACTTGGGCGCGCAACTCGGTTGCGGC
>JABAAA010000073.1 GCA_014239005.1 Alphaproteobacteria bacterium
AACGGCGCACCCCTGCGGCTCTTGCTGCCGTGGAAGTACGGGTTCAAGTCGATTAAGTCGCTCGTGCGAATCTCCTTCTCCGAGAGACGACCGAAAACCTTTTGGGAAAAAATCGCTCCGAACGAGTACGGCTTTTGGGCAAATGTTAACCCCGAAGTGCCGCATCCACGATGGTCGCAAGCAAAGGAACGTTTGCTGGGCTCCGACAAAAAAGTGCCGACCCAACTCTACAACGGTTACGGCGAGTTCGTCGCCTCCCTCTACGCCGACAAAAAACAAAATCGAACCCTGTTCATGTGACATGACAACGACGCGCACAAGCGTCACGCCATGAGCGAACACAGGATGCGTATCGCGGTCGCCGGCTTGGGAACCGTCGGCGGGGGGTTGCTCAACCTCTTGCAACAACGAGACAGCGTTCAAGTCGTCGCCGTTTGTGCGCGGACGCGGCACAAGAAGCGCACATGCTCGATCGAAGGCATCGCTTGGTACGACGACGTTGTCACGATGGCGCGCGATGCCGAGGTCGATCTGGTGGTCGAGCTCATGGGCGGCGAAGGAGGAGTCGCGCTGGACTGCGCGCGTACCGCCCTGCAGCAAGGCAAGAACTTTGTCACCGCCAACAAAGCGCTGCTCGCACGCCACGGTGCCGAGATTTCACGCCTCGCCGAAGCCAAGGGGTGCGTCATCGGTTGGGAAGCCGCCGTCGCGGCTGCCGTGCCTGTGGTGGCTGCGATGCGACAGAGCTTGCTCGCCAACAACACGCAACGCATCACAGGAATCGTCAACGGCACTTGCAACTATATCCTCTCCAGACTGGAGACGCAG
Source organism: Alphaproteobacteria bacterium (assembly GCA_014239005.1). GTDB lineage: Bacteria > Pseudomonadota > Alphaproteobacteria > JABAAW01 > JABAAW01 > JABAAW01. Next base: position 829 of record JABAAA010000073.1, read on the forward strand.
AACGAAGACTTTGCAACGGCGCTTCGAGGCGCTCAAGAGAAGGGCTACGCCGAAGCCGATCCGCGTGCCGACACGCAAGGGTTCGATTCGGCACAAAAGATCGCGCTGCTCGCTGCTCTCGCCTTTGCTACGCCGCCCGCGCTTGACGAGGTTTCCGTCGAAGGCATCGAACAGGTCTCGCTCGACGATGTCAACTTCGCCAAACGGCGCGGGTTTGCCATTCGCCTGCTCGCCATCGCCGAGCGCATCGAAGACAAAATCTCGCTGCGCGTGCATCCCACGCTCGTGCGCCTCGATTCCGACTTCGCCGCCGTCTGCGGTGTGCGCAACGCCATTCTCTACCAGGGCGATTTCAGCGGACAAGTCTTCCTTGCCGGGCAAGGCGCAGGCGCCGCCGCCACGGCATCGGCGGTGGCAGGCGACATCCTCGACATCGCAAGGGGCAGAAGCACGCCCCTGTTCGGAACCCCCGACGCCAAACTCAACCCCTTGCCTTTTTTTCCGCTACAGGATATCGTCTCTCCGTGGTACTTGCACTTTCGCGTTCAAGACAAGGTAGGGGTCGTCGCCGCCATCGCAACCGTCCTCAGCGAATGCAACATCTCCATCTCGGCAATCTTGCAAGACGACACCAGAGCGCGACAACAACGCGCCATGTCCTGTGTCTCCTTGCTCATGTGGACACACCGAACCCCCGGCAGCGCCGTCGCGAGAGCTTTGCACGCCATCGAAAAAGCCAAGTTGTTGCAGGGACGCGCCGTCGCGTGGCGAATCCTCGACGACGAACCGCAGGTAGAACAACAAGCATGAAACGGCAAGCATGATAAAAAACACGACGCAAAAAATATGACGCAAAAAACATGATGCAAAAAATATGACGAGAGCATGACGATGGTCGAACAATCAGCAGAAGGCGCACTCGACGAGCGTCTTTTGCATCAAGCACGGCGCGTGTGCGAAGAAGCCGCCATCGCCGCGGCGCGATGGCGCGGGCGGGGCGAGCGCGACGCTGCCGACAAGGCTGCGGTCGATGCCATGCGCGCAGCTTTGATGTCGTTGGAGATCGCAGGCACGGTGGTCATCGGCGAAGGGGAGCGCGACGAGGCGCCGATGCTCTACATCGGCGAGGCGGTCGGCAAAGGTACAGGGCTTGCCGTCGATATCGCTCTCGATCCTCTCGAAGGCACGAACCTATGCGCGACCTCTGCAGCGAACGCGCTCACCGTCTTGGCACTCGCGCCCAAAGGGGGCTTGCTCAACGCCCCCGACCTCTACATGGAAAAGATCGCCGTCGGCGCTCACATCGGAGACGATGTGGTCTCGCTCGCGCGATCGCCCGAAGAAAATCTTCAAGCGATTGCAGCCAAGCTTCAAGCTAAGGTCTCGGACTTGCAAGTCTGCATCCTCGAACGCGATCGGCACGCCGATTTGATCGCACGCGTACGGCGTTGCGGCGCACGCGTACAGCTGATCTCGGACGGCGACATCTTCGCCTGTCTGCGAACCTCCGACCGCAAGAGCGATATCCACGCCTACTTCGGCACAGGCGGTGCACCCGAAGGCGTGCTTGCCGCCGCCGCGCTCAAGGTGCTGGGAGGATGTTTCCAAGGCAAACTGTTGTGTCGGAACGAGACAGAACGTGCGCGTGCAGAAAAGATGGGCATCATCGATTTCGATACCCTCTACAGCATCGAAGACCTCGTCAAGGGCGATGTCATGTTCGCTGCCAGCGGCGTCACCGACGGCACCTTGCTCGACGGCGTGCGCTTCGAAGAGGACGGAATCGCCGTCCACTCGCTGCTCATGCACGAGGCGAGCAAGCGCATCGAGACGGTGCGCGCTCGGCTGCCCTTGTCTGACGCCATCTGACGCCACCTGACGCTGCGTAAGCTTCGCGTCGCCATCGCGTCAACATCGCATCGAGAGGCATCGATGCCACAGATTGTGCGTTGGCGTTTGCGCGCCCCCCGCGACAAGGGGGAGTTCGAGCAGCATTGCGAAGCCTTACGGATTGCGGGCGAGCTCGATCCGTTGATGGCGCGTCTGCTTTGTCTGCGAGGAGTGGACAAGCCGCGATTGCAAGAGGTGTTGTCTCCGAAGGTTGCAGAGCTTTTTCCCGATCCCTTCCTGCTTGCCGACATGGACAAGGCGAGCGCGCGTCTTCTTTCCGCGTTGCGCACGGGCGAGAAGATCGGCATCGTCACCGATTACGATGTCGACGGTGCCTGCTCGGCGGCGCTGTTCGTACAGGCGTGGCGCGCGTGGGGGGGCGAGTGTGTCTATACCGTTCCCGATCGCTTCAAGGAGGGCTACGGTCCCAACGCCGCCGCCTTCCAAAGGTTGCGCGACCAAGGCGCGCAGGGGTTGGTTCTCACTCTCGATTGTGGCAGCAACGCGCAACAAGTCTTGCGCGCCCAGCAGCAGCAGGGCTGGGAGGTCGTCGTCGTCGATCACCACGCGCTGACGGGCTGTCGGCACGAGGCGGAACAAACCGAGGCGGTTCTCGCCATGGTCAATCCGCAACGTTCTGACAATCGCGTCGATGTGCGCACGCTCTCGGCTTGCGGCGTCGTCATGCTGTTGCTGGCGTCGATGCGTCGAAGTATCGAAGGGAACAACGTTTCGATGCCGCCTCTCTCCTTTCCCTTGAAGGCGTGGTTCGATGTGCTCGCGCTTGCAACCGTGTGCGATGTCGTGCCGCTGTCGCCGCTCAATCGCGCCTTCATCCGCGCGGGGCTTGCGCATTGGAACAGAGGACGGCACGCAGGACTCGCTGCGCTTGCTCGCTCGGCGGGCATCGAGCCGCCGTTTTCCACGCGAGACCTCGCCTTCGCTTTGGGACCGCGTCTGAACGCGGCGGGACGCATGGGCGATGCCGAGCTCGCCGTCGAGCTGCTGTTGTGCGTCGAGCAAGAGGATGCACAACGTGCCGAGAAGATCGCGCTTGTTTTGGATAAGCTCAACTCCAAACGACGTTCGCAACAGGAGACGTGTTGCAAGCAGGCGCAAAAACGCGCTGATAGTGCATCGAACATCTATTTTTTGCACGACAAGACGTGGTCGATCGGCGTGCTGGGTCCTTCCGCCTCGCGCGTTGCGGAACGTCTTGGTCGACCGATGTTCTTGGCAGCGTCTTCTCCTCTTGCGGAAGAATCGAGTGTCTTGCGAGGTTCGGCGAGGTTGCCGCCGCACGGATGGGAGGGCTGCTCGCTGGCGCATATCGTCGCGCGTGCAAAAGAGAAAGACTTGTTAATCGCAGCGGGGGGGCATGCGCGTGCCTGCGGCTTTTCCTTGTTGCAAGAGAAGGGGGAAGATTTTCAAGAATTTCTCCGAAAGACTCTTACGGAGTCGTCTGCAAAAAAGGCGATCGACGAGCGTGCCTCCGTTGCGGGCAAGGTGGAGGAGGGTGTCGATTCCATCGACAGGGTTGTCGATATGGAGCTGTTGCTTTCCGCGGTGGGAGAAGGGTTGGCGGAACGTTTGTTGTCGCTTGCGCCTTTCGGCGAGGGACACCGCGAGCCGTTGTTTGCTTTTCGAGACATCGTTGTCGAGGGGTGTCGTCTTGTCGGCAACAAGGGACAGCACATGACTTGCGTGTTCTCGGCGGAGGGAGGCGTTGCGCGTGCACGCGTGATCGCCTTTGCTGCGGTCGAGCGCGGGCTTGCGCATGCCTTGCGCGAGGCGGAGGAGACGCGCTCAAGGCGATGGGCGATCGGCTTCGTGCGTCCCGATCCTTATGCGCGAAGTGGCGCGCGTGGCGGTGCGGGAGGTGGGCAGATCGTGCTGGAGGATTTTGCTTGCGTGATCGAGGAATCGGCGTAGAGTTTTGCCTCAAGTCTGTTGTTTGTTTTCGTGTTGGTGAGGCGACGATGCGCGCGATTTTTTTTCGGATGTCCGAATCGAGTTTCAGAATTTATGCGGGCGTTGTTGCCTTTGCGTTTGTCGGGTTTTTGTTGAGTATTGTTTCGCCTTGTGTGGCGGAGGAAGCGCATGTTTTGCGCTTGCATCATTTTTTGAACGCGCAATCGACGGTTCAACGAGGCTTGCTGGAACCTTGGGGGAAGCGTTTGGAGGCGGCTTCGGGGGGACGATTGAGGGTTGAAATTTTTCCTTCGATGACTTTAGGGGGCAAAGCGCCGCAGTTGTACGATCAGGCGCGCGACGGTTTTGTCGATATTGTTTGGACATTGCCGGGTTATACGCGCGGTCGTTTTCCGATCATCGAGGTGTTCGAGTTGCCGTTTATGGTAGCGACGGCGGATTCGACCTCGCGTGCGTTGCAGGAGTTTTCGGAAAAACACTTGCGTGAAGAATTTTCTGATGTTCATCCTTTGTTGTTTCATGTTCATGCGCGTGGATCGTTTCATTCTCGCAACAAAGCTATTAAGAATATGGGAGATTTACGCGGGCTGAAGGTGAGGGGACCTTCGCGGATTGTAACCGACATGTTGTCGGCGTTGGGTGCGGTTCCTGTGGGGATGCCTGTTCCGCAGGTTCCGCAGTCTTTGTCGCGGGGTGTGATCGATGCGGCGATGTTGCCGTGGCAGGTCACCGTTCCGTTGCGTTCGTCGGAGTTGGTGAAGCATCACACGGAGTTTGAAGGAGCGCGTGGATTGTATACGGCGACTTTTGTCTTGGCGATGAACAAGAAGAGTTATGCTTCGTTGCCTGCGGATTTGCGGAAGATTTTGGATACGGAGAGTGGTGCTGCGTTGGCTGCGATTGCGGGGCCTTTGTACGATCGAGACGAGGAGCGGGGGAGGCGGATTGCGCGCGAACGTGGGAACAAGTTTGTGAGGGTGAGCGAGCGAGAGGCGAAGAAGTGGCGTAAGGCGACGGAGTCGGTTGTTTCGGGGTGGGTAAAGCGGATGAAGGGGGAGGGTTATGATGGGGAGTTGTATTTGCGCGAGGCAAGGAGATTAATTAAGAAGTATGAACAACAGAAAAACTGATCTGTTTTTCTCCGATATTGAAACACGAAAAAAAGATGTGCAGCCTTGGCGAAAACAATATTTTATTGGAGCTTATGTATTTTTACTAGACAGATGGGAAAAAGCGATAGAAAACGACGGTTTTCAGGGCTGGTGCTCACAGACTGAAACGCGTCGAAAAACTATTTTTCGCGTTTTGTCTAGCAAAATACATAAGCTCCTAAACTAACGATGACAATGATGGAAGATGTTTTTCATAATATCTTCGATGTTGCAATTCTTATTAGCGTTGATGGTGACTTCGTTCCTTTGCTTAAAAGAGTAAGAGAAAAATATCATAAAATATCTATGGTCGCCATAACCGAAAATAGAATTGCCAATGAAAGAAACTATAAAAGAAAATGCAATATCTACGGAGAGAAAAACATCATTGTTATTAGTCGTGAACTTATTGAGCAATGCCAGCTACCCAATGTTATCCCCATTGGCGAAGGTAAGGAAATTCATCGCCCCGAAAAATATCGCGCCCCGAAAAATATCGCGCCCCGAAAAATATCGCGCCCCGAAAAATACCGCAAACGTGCGCCAG
>JABAAA010000074.1 GCA_014239005.1 Alphaproteobacteria bacterium
TTGCGACAATCCACATAGACGGGGCTTTTCTTGCCTGATGTGAGGGTGAAGTAGGGTTCGCCCTTGAAACTGACGGCTCGGATACGCAAGAGGCGCTCCACCGTTTCGCGGGCGAGACGCTCGCGCACCTCGGCACTTGTCGGCGAACGCGCTGCCAGCGGATGCTCTTCTCCGTTCAAGCGAGGCGCGCTCACTGTCTTTTCAGGGTGGGCTAGTGTTTCGCTCATCGTGGCACAACCTTGCGCTATGCAACCTTGCTCGTCAAGCCCTGGCGATAGATTATCCCCTTATTAATTTATCCCCTTAAAACTTGCAACGCTGCTGCGCCGTTTTGCGCAGGCGGCGTGAAGACGACGATCTCCTCCCCCGTGTCGGGAACAGAGAGAGAAGTGCGGTAGGAGGAGGCGGGTTTTTTGACGAGCTTGATACGCTCCTCGTTGAGCGGAAGCCCGTGAAAAGCAGCACCGTTCTCGGAGGCGAAACGTTCGAGACAAGCAAGTTCCGAAGACGTTTCGGGTTCAAGCGCTGCGAAGACGCACTCGATGGCGTAGGGGGCGTTAAAGATGCCGGCGCAACCGCAGGCAGATTGTTTGCTCGCGCGTGTGTGCGGGGCGGAGTCTGTTCCCAAAAAAAAGCATCCTTCTCCACTTTTGGCAGCTTCCACGAGCGCGAGGCGGTCTTGCTCGCGCTTGACGAGCGGCATGCAATAGAAGTGCGGACGCAATCCATCCCCAAGCAGAGCGTTGCGGTTCAACAGCAGATGGTGCGGGGTGATCGTGGCAGCCAGCCTGCTGCCCGCGCGAGATCGTTCTCTGACGAAATCGACAGCTTTTTTGGTCGAGATATGCTCAAAGGTGATGTTAAGAGCGGGGAATCGTTCGACGAGGGGGGCTAGGTGCTGATCGATGAACAAGAGTTCGCGATCGAAAACATCGGTGGATTCGTCGGCGAGTTCGCCGTGGATAGAGAGCGGGAGGTTGTGTTTTTCCATGCTCTCGAAGAGGGGAAAGAGCTTTGGCAGATTTCGCACGCCGTGCTTTGTGTTGGTGGTGGCGCTGGCGAAGTAGAGTTTTCCTGCAAACACGCTTCGTTGAAAAGAGGAGAGGTCGCGCTCGCTGTCGTCGAGGTAGAAATCTTCGGATCTTGTCTCTTCGGCGAGGAAGAGGGTCATGAGGGGGTGGAAGGGAGAGGGCGTGTTCGACGGGTATTGGATATTTTCCAATGTTTGCAAAATTTCTTCTCTGTAGGCATGCGCCTGTTGTGCCTTGAAGACGGGCTTGGCGAGGTTGGGCATGACGAGGGTTCGCGCGAAGGTTGAGGCGGAATCGGGAAGAACCGCTTTCAGCAAAGCTCCTTCGCGCAGATGGAGATGGAAGTCGTCGGGTTTGCGGAGGGAGAAACTTTGCAACACTTGGTTCACGCATGAGGTTGAGTATGGAGCTGGACGGATTCGAACCGACGGCCTCCTGCGTGCAAAGCAGGCGCTCTGCCAACTGAGCTACAGCCCCTTACACTGCAAGGTGCGCGAAGTGTAGCACGGAGCAGAGCAGGATGCAAAACAGACCATTAGATAAGTGTTGTTGCGCGTCAAATACAGATCCCTCCACCGCTCGCTCACCTGTTCGCCATCACCCACACGAACCACAAGCTCAACAGCACAAACGCCAGCACGCGCAATAGCACCACCATCCTCCGCAAGCGCGGCGTGAAATCCGCCCTGTCGTTGCGCGTGCGCAACAACGAGCGCACCAATGCCGAATGCGTCCATCCCCCTCCCAATCCCCCCCCCTCATGCTTCAGCCCCTCCAAATCACGCAAAGCAGCCTCGCGCTTCCATCGCTGCCTGCGCTCCCGCTCCCCCTCTCGCTTCTCGGCTTTCACAACGCCACCCTCAAAACACCCGAACGCCTTCCGGCACAAGAGATTCAGGGCGCAACAACACCACCTCCCCCGCCTCGTTCGGAACGCCCAAGACCAAACATTGGCTTTCCACCGAAGCGATGCGCTTGGCAGGAAAATTGACGACCGCCACAACCTGACTTCCCACTACATTCTCGCATTCGTACAACGCCGTGATCTGCGCCGAGCTCTGCAACAAACCTACGGGCGCGCCGAAATCGATCGTCAAAACATAAGCGGGCTTGCGCGCTTCGACAAGAGGCTTGCAGGAAACCACCCTCCCGATGCGCATATCCAACGCCGAGAACGCCGAGAAGTCGACCTCGTCCTTGATCGCCGCCCTCATCGCCGTCGCTGTCGTCGTTGCTGTCGTCGTCGCTGTCATCGAGGTTGCGAGGCTTCTTTAGGCGTCTTCAAGTCCAGCACGAGGGCGTGGATGGTTGGGATCTCTTCGGCAAGGCAGCGATGGACGGCTCGGTTTCGCTCCAGGCGCGAGAGTCCTTCAAAACGTTGCGAGACGATGTTCACCGAGAAATGGCTTTCGCCTTTGTTCGCTGCCTCTCGTGCGCCTGCGTGTCCGCTGTGGGCGGGAGAGTCGTTGGCAATCGAGCATCGTTCGGGAGAAAACGTTTCCTCGATCTTTTGCCGCAGTCGTCGTTCGACAGGACCTGTTGCGGAGACATCAGGAGGCATCGTCCTGCTCGCTCGGATCTGAGGTCGGGGTTGCGGCGCTGGTAGCGGGTTCGGGAGGAGTAGTTGCGGAAATTTCTTGCGGGGTGTTTTGCGGAATTTTTTGTTGCAGTTCGGAGAGGGCGAGAATGTTGCCTTCGTGCTGGATGAGGGTTCGACATTCTTTGAGCGCGAGGTAGATTTTTCCTTCCGTCAGGATTTCGCGCAATTTTTGTGCGATGGGTGCGGCGCTGGGTGCGGCTTCCACATATTCTTGGAGGTAGCGTTCGAAAATATCCAAGTAGGAGGTTCGTTTTTGTTCAAAGATATAGGCGCATTGCAAAGCGTAATAGACGCGGCGCGAGGGAGATAACGCGTCCGATTCTTGCATGATTTCCTTACGGCGCATGATGTCGGCGCGGTTGTGGAAGACGAGCAGGGTCGCTTCGCCGCCGTTTTCTAGGACGGCACCATTGACGACGATGCGGTCGCCGTGCGGCAGTTTGAGACGGAGGGGCATGGGGCGAGTGTAGCATGGGGGAGAGGGGGCGAGGCAAAGAACGTGCGAGCATCACAACGGAGTAGACAAAAAACGTGCGAGCAGACACACGGAGACAACGTTTCGGGGACGCTATCGTTATAGTACGAGCGTTATAGTACGAGCGTTATAGTACGAGCGTTATAGTACGCGCGTTATAGTACGCGCGCGATAGTACGCGTCACCAAAGTTCCACTTGCTACAATCCTCCGTATTTTTCCATATCCTTATGCCTCGCCCCCAGTCTCCCAAGCTCTCCCCCTATTGGCTCTACGGCAGCCACCCCATAGCTGCTGCCCTCGCTAACCCCCATCGAACCTGCACCCAACTGCTGGCGACCACACCTGCGTTGCAAACCCTGAAAACCCTCCTCCAACAATATCCCCCAGAGCCTGCACAACAGCGGCTCGCCCAAGCTACGTTGGTTGCCAAACAGACGATCGACAAACTCTACAAAAACCACACAACCCACCAATCCCTTTCCTTGCAATGCCTCCCCTTGCTCCCCCCCTCCCTGCCCGAGCTCGTCGAAAGCCTGCGCCAGCAAACGACGACAACGCTCGTCATGCTCGACCGCGTGCAAGACCCGCACAACATCGGTGCCATCCTGCGTAGCGCACGCTTCTTCAACGCCAACGCCTTGCTGCTCGCCAAAGGACACGCCCCCCAAGAAAACGCCTCGATCGCCAAAGCCGCCTGCGGCGCGCTGGAACATATCCCCATCCTTCATGTCAACCTCGCACAAACCCTTGCAACGCTCGGAAAACAAGGATGGAGCAGAATCGCCTTCGACACACAAGAAGCCCCTCCCCCCAAATACAACAACGCCACCACCAACATTCTCAACGCACCACACAAGGTGCTCGTCTTCGGCGCAGAAGGCGAAGGACTGCGACCGCTCGTGAAACAACGTTGCGACCTCACGACAAGAATCGCAAAAGGAGAGGACAACAAAGGCAACGACGACGCAAACGACAGCGAAAGCCTCAATGTGTCGAACGCCGTCGCCGTCGCGCTCGCGCTCATGCGCCATCGTCGAGCGTAGCAGGCGCAAAAAAACCGCTAGACATTCCCCGACAACTTGACTACTAATCCGCCCAAGAAATATGCTAGAAATATGCTAGAAATACGCTGCAATATCGCTATCTTTGAATATCCTTCCTTGAATATCCTTATCCTTGCGCCCAGGTAGCTCAGTCGGTAGAGCAGGGGATTGAAGATCCTCGTGTCGGTGGTTCGATTCCGCCCCTGGGCATTTTTTCTGGGAATTTTTTCTCGGCATTCTTTCTGGGCATTTCTTTTAGGCATTCTTTTTGAGCGTTTTTTTCGCGCTGTTTTTAAGGTATTCTCGTCGTGCAACCCCTTCTTCGGACAAGATGCCCCTCAAAGATTAATCAGGCGTATTCTCATTGACGATGTCTTCTACCTCCCCTCCCCCCTCGCCTCCCTCCTCGCCTCCCCCCTCGAGTAGCACCGAAGCTCGCCGCAAGGCGAAAGAGGAAGCGACGCGATCTGCGCAAAAGGCAGCGATCGTCAAGTCTGCCATCGAGGCTGCCAAAAGAAGAAGCAACAAAGCCAAGCAAACGAGCAGCGGCACATCCACCTTCCCCGTCGGCTTGCAACAAACGCATCACCACCACCTTCCCGCCTTCCTCTCCAATCTTTTCCGCCGTAAGAAGCGACATATCTTCGTCGAGCAGAAAAAGTTTCGACGGCAACACCGTATCGGCAACAAGTTCGCCATCTTCGCAGCCTTCTGCCTGCTCCTCTCCTTTGCGACGACGACGTTGCTGGTCTCCGCCAACAGCCGCCAAGCCTGGTACCGAGCCCTGTGGCAAGAACAGCAAGAGCTCGGCGCGCTCCAAGCGTTTAGCGTCTTGCGCGCGCAATACCCCGAAGCCATGGTTCTCAGCATCGAGCAGCCCTGGTCGTACAGAGCTTTTTATATCCCCTCCTTCGCCCCCGAAACACGGCTCTTGCTGACCGACAGCAAGACGAAACAAGCCCTGTTGCTCGACAGCATGATGCCGCAACAGGCGATGTACCAAGTCTGGCAAAAGACTTGGCGAACCCACCTTGTGCTCACGGCGATCTTGGCGTTGACAACGCTGGCAGCACTGGTGCTGTGGTTCCGCCAAGTGTTCGTGACACCCCTTTCGGACACCGTCCACGCCATCCATCGCTTCACCGACGACCCCGGCAATTTGATGACGATGCTGATCGCCTCCGATCGCGCCGACGAAATAGGATTCTTGCAACGCGAGCTCACACGCATGCAGGTCGTCTATCGCATCAGCATCAAGCAATACCAGCACCTCGCCGCTTTGGGCGGCGCGGTGACGAAGATCAACCACGATCTGAAAGGCTTGCTGTCCACAGCCCTCATCGCGGGCGAATCCTTGCGCAAGACGACGAGCAGCCAAACGAAACGCGAGACGAGCAGCAAAACTAGACTTTTCGAATCGGCGCTCGAACGCGCGATCGCGCTCTGCGAACAGCTGCTGGTCTATGTGCGCGAGGACAAAAAGCCCATCTTCGTCACGCGCGTCCAGCTGGAAAACCTGCTGCACTCGCTGAGCGCAGACCTGCGACTCCACGCCAAAGGCACGACGAAGGTGACGACCAGTCTTGCCCCTACCTTGCCCGTGCAAGGCGATGCCGACGAGCTCTATCGTGCCTTACGAAACTTGGGACAGAATGCCATCGAGGCGAAGGCGCAGAACTTGCGCATCACGTTGACGGGCAACAAGCAGAACGCGCACATCGATTTCGCCGACGACGGTCCGGGATTGCCGCGCAAAGCCAAACAATCGCTGTTCAAACCCTTCACCCACAGCTCTAAGATCGGCGGCAGCGGGCTCGGGCTGTCCATCGCACAAGAACTCATCGAGCAGCACAACGGAAGCCTCACTCTTGCGCAAAGCAGCTCTGCCGGCACAACCTTCCACTGCGTCTTTCCCGTCGCCTTGGGAACAGCACCAAAGCGTCAAGAACAAAAAACAGCGCAAAAAACAGAGCCCAAAACAGAGCTAAAGCGCTCCCCCCCGACACTGCCGAGCAGCGCATGAGCGCGAAGAAGATTTTCTCGAACCGAACGAGAAAAGAGCAACAATCACTCAAGCGCGCGGTCGCGCTCGCCTACAAGCCCGCGGACGCATCGGAGGCACCGAGAGTCGTCGCCAAAGGGGAGGGCAGCATCGCCGATGCCA
>JABAAA010000075.1 GCA_014239005.1 Alphaproteobacteria bacterium
CGCGAACATCCACTACATCGCGCCTTCGGTTTGGCTTTCGCGCCCTTGGCGAGCGCGTAGGTTTGCGCGTTGCTACGACGCTATTCTGACCTTGTACGCGTTTGAAGTGCCCTATTTTGAGGGCTTTCGTGCGCGCGTCGTGCATGTCGGGCATCCAATCTTCGACGGCATCCCGCAGGGCTGCGGGCGTGCCTTTCGCCGACGCCATCTCTATCGGACGCGCGAGCCCATTGTCGGACTTTTTTTCGGCAGCCGCACGGGTGAGTTGCGTCGTCTTGCGCCGCTACTCTTGGAGAGCGCACGACGCCTATGCACGCTGCAACGCCGCGCGGGCAAGCCGGAGCCGCGCTTTGTCGCGCCCACTCTTCCTCGCCTCGTCCCCCTTCTCAAACCGCTGCTGCGTGCGAACGCCCCCCCCGTCCAGCTCGTCTTGGAGCCGCGCGACAAGGAGGATGCGCTGTGCGCTTGCAACGCGGCGCTAGCAGCTCTTGGCACCGTCGGAGCAGAACTTGCCGTGCGTCATGTGCCGCACGCCCTCACCTATCGTCTTGCGTCTTCAACCTTTCTGTTGGCAAAGATCTTCTACAACCTGCGTTACTGGGGACTCGTCAACCTTTTGCACGATCGTCCCGTCGTTCCCGAATTCGTTCAAGACGCAGCGCAAAGCGAGCTGCTCGCTCTACAAGCGCAACGTCTGCTGGGAGCGGAAGGAACGCGGTTACAACGACAACTCTCGAAGCTTTTTCCGCACGCCAAAAGTAACGCCAAAAATCATATTGCGTCGCCCCCCGCCCAGCGCGCTGCCGATGCGATCGAACTCGTATGGCGCGCTAGCGGGCGAAGAGCCGATTGGCAAGGATGCCGGCGAACAAGGCGATGAGAACGGCACAAAAACCGTAGAGAAAGCTGTAGCGCTCTGCAAAGGCGAAGATGAACGCACTGCCGCCCGCGCGACGCACGAACAGAGGTGTCGCCTGTGCACTCGTCAGCTTTCCCTTCTCGACAAGAAAGGTTTCGACGATATAGGTTCCTGTCGGCAAGCCCGGGGGCAAGGCGAGATCGACGCGAAAGAGGTTGTTGCCCAAGCGCTCGATGCTGTTCGGCGACTCTCCGTAGAGTCCCTTGCGTCCTTGGTGGCGCAAGAATGCATCGCGGAAAGCGTGCTGCTCCGCCTGCCGTTGTTCTTCTTGCTCTGCCTTTTGCGGTTGCCCTTGCTGTTGGCTGTCGTCGTCCCGATGCTGCGCGCGGATGACGGGAACAGGGAGGTCGCGGAAAGAGAAGGCGTTGCGGCGACGTTCAAAGTTTTCGAACCAGTTGTCGTCGTTCTCGGATGTGAGGATTTGAAAGAAGGCGGGAGCGGAAGAGATTTTCCATCGCTCGCCGTTCATCCAAAATCCGAAGACGCGCTTCTTCTGCGATATGGTGTAGCTTTGCAAGGGTCCTCGCACCTTGATGAGAATATCCGCTTCCTCGCTGTTGTCCGAGCTGGGACTGGCGCCGAAAAGGAGGAGGCTTGCGCCCGCGAAACCCGTGGAAACGGGAACGTCGTAGCGCGACAGGTCGACGACGATTCGCTCTTCTGCGCTTGCCTGTGCGACGAAGAGCGCGAGCGCAAGCACGAGGGCGGAGGCGGCGAGCGAGCGTCGTCGGTGTTGTGGTTTTTGCGTCATGGTCTTTGTGTCGCTTGGGTGATCGAGTAGAGTTCTTTGGGCTCGAGGACGAGTTCTCCCAAGAGTCCTGCGCAAACTGCCAGCACGATGATGGCGAGGAAGAGTCGAAATTGCACGGCGTCGATTCGAGTGCCCCATCGCACGCCGAGTTGAGCGCCGACGACGCCGCCCGCGACGAGCAGCATGGCAAGCACGATATCGACGGCTTGGTTGAATCCCGCTTGCAAGAAGGTTGCGTTGGCAGTGACGAAGACGATTTGGAAGAGGGAAGTTCCTGTCACGGTGTGCGGCGGCATGCGCAAGATGTAGATCATGGCGGGTATCATGACGAATCCTCCTCCGATGCCGAGCATGGCTGCAAGCACGCCGACGACGGTTCCGACCGCCAGCGGCAGGATGCTGCTGATGTAGAGTCTTGAAGTTCGAAAGCGCGTTTTGAAAGGGAGCAGTTTTGTCCAGTTGCGTCGTCGTTTCTTCTTGCGCCGCGTCGCCCTTTTGGGGTGGGCGCGGTGTTTTTCCCACAAGGCTTCCGCCAGCATCATGGAGGCGATGGCAAAGAGCAAGACGACATAGACGATTTTGATGAAGAAATCGATCTGCCCGATGTTCTTGAGTAATGTGAAGAGGAAGACGCCGAAGCTGGAGCCGACGAGTCCGCCCGCCATAAGAAAGAGTCCCATCTTGACATCGACTCCGCCGCGGCGCCAGTAGCCGAGGAATCCTGAAGTGGAAGATGCCAAGATCTGGTTGGCTTCGGTGCCGACGGCGATGGCGGGCGGCACGCCGAGAAAGATGAGGATGGGCGTCATAAGAAAGCCTCCTCCCACGCCGAACAACCCCGACAAGATCCCGACCCCCAATCCCAAGGACAAGAGCAAAAACATATTGACCGAAATCTCGGCGATCGGAAGGTAGATCGTCATGCCCCTAACATCGCCGATTGTTGTTGCGCTTGCAATGCCTCTGTGCCACTATGCTCTCGCGGCTGCGGCTGTGGCGGAATCGGTAGACGCAGCAGACTCGTCGTTCGTTCCCCTGACCTCTCGGCAAACCACAAGCCTCGAGGAAGGAGAACAACAAGTATGGGTCCCCGCGTGGGAAACCGCGCGGTGAGCAAGCGTCAAAAACGGGGAACGCTTTGCGCTCAAGAGGGAGGATTTTCTTCTTTCTAAGCGATGCCAATCCCGTGCCAAGCCTTGTCGGGCGCTCTTGAGAGTGCTCGCTCGAGGAAGGTGTAGAGACTTGACGGCGCTCGCCTAAAAGCCATGCAAATGCTTGGCTCATGGCGAAGAGAAAGTCCAGCCTCCGAACTTCGAGCGCTGCCAAAAGCGCGTTCGAGGGCGGCGAAAGCCGTGGGGGGATGCAAAATCTGCCGCTGGCAACAGCATGGGAGTTCGAGTCTCCCCAGCCGCATTCCCGTCCGAGCAACCCGTCCCGTCGCGCGACGACCGAGGCATGCCAGAGGGATGATATGGACACGAGGCAAGCGCAACACGCGTTTTCTCATCTGAGGGGAACCCGTGCAAAAGAGTTCTTGTTGTTTTTGCTGCGAAACCCGCCCGTGCGCTTCTCTGCTTGTTTCTACGGAGCGGCGGCAAAATCTCCCTGCTCGCTCCAAGTCGCCCCCTCCGTCAGAAAGACCTCGCGCCATGCTTCGGCGTCGCGAAACAGTGAATGGAGCAGGCGGTTGTTGAGCCGATGTCCCGACTTGCAACCTTCGATGTGCGCCAGTATCGGCATGCCGGCGAGGTAGAGATCGCCGCACAGGTCGAGGATCTTGTGGCGAACGAACTCGTCCTTGTAGCGCAAACCTTCGGGATTGACGATGCCCTCCTCGCCTACAAGCACGGCATTGTCGAGCGAGCCTCCTAGTGCGAAGTTCTGCTCTCTCAGCTGCTCGATCTCCTTTTGAAAAGCAAAGGTTCGCGCAGAGGCGATCTCCTCGCGCCACGCCGCGGGCGAGGAGGCAGCGACAAGCAGACGTTGCCGTCCGATCGTCGGGTGTGGAAATTCGATCAAAAAGTCGACGCTCAGCACGGGCATCGTCGTTGTCGGAAGAACATGCCCTCCTGCCTCCAGCGGCAGCAGACGGCAGTAGCGATCGTCCTCTCGCGCCTCGACGGGTTTGCACACTTGCAAATAGCTTCTAGGTTTTTGTTGCCGAACAACGCCTGCCTCCAGGATCGCCGCCAGCCAAGGTTCCGCGCTGCCGTCGAGGATGGGAAGCTCGTCGGCATCCAGTTCGACAAGAAGGTTGTCGATTTGCGCCATGGCGAGCGCGCACATAAGATGTTCCACCATCGAGACCGCGCTGCCGGCATTGTTGACAACTTTCGTACACAGGCGTCGCTGCTCGACATGTTCGTAGCGAAGGGGAATCTCGCGCTGTCCGTTCGCGAGGTCGCCTCGGCGCAGCACGATGCCAGTACCGGCTGCGCGCGGATGCAACACGACATGCACATCTTTTCCCGAATGAACGCCGCACCCTGCAAGATTGACGGTGCGCGCTAGCGTTCCTTCCCAGACTTCCAAGCCACCCTGCTCACCTATTTTCTCGCCCCCCCGCTCACTTGCTCTCTCGCCCCCCTGCTCACCTGCTTTCTCGCCACCCCTCTCAACTGCTTTCTCGCCTGCCCTTTCGTAGGCAACCCTTGAGATTTTTTGCGCAGCATCCTTTTCTTTCTGCGACATTGGCATGGGCATTGGCATGGTCATCGGCATAGTCATCGTCATCGTCGACTCTTTATCGTAACGCTATAACATTAGGAAACATTAGGAAACATTAGGAAATGTTAGGAAACGTTACAGCTTTGCAATTTTGCAATTCGGCAAATTTGCAAATTATCCATCCTCCCTGTATCCATGCTTACCTTTGCGCATCGGCGTCGTAAAGACAAATCAAGGATTGTTGCGAATTGTTGCCGAATTTTTGCAACGACTTTGTGCGTCTCACGGAACGGAACGTTGAGCGCGAATGGTGACGGTTCCCGCCTCTGCCTGTGCGCCGACGCCCTTTCCGTAGAGGATCGATTTCTCAGAGACGCCGCGCTTGCCAAGAGCTCGGACGATTCCCTCGACGCGCTCGGCATCAAGTTCAGAGGCTTGGATGCGCAACACCCTTCCCTGCCCTTGCGTTTTGTGCCATTCGGCGATGCGTTTGATCGTCTTTTTTGCTTTCTTGCCGAGTTTGCGCTTCTTGCCTTTGAAGGTGATCTGCCATGAGGGCAGGGGTGCATTGCCTGCTGTTTGTTGCAACTCCTGCTGAACGAGCTTTTCGACCACCCTTCGCATGTCGGTGTCGCCCTGCTTGAGCAAGGTCAGGAGCGTGTTCAAGTCCCTCTGTTCCAAATAGCGTTCCAGCAACGAGAATTGTTGTCCTGTTGCAAAACCCTGCTGTGCCCCCGGTCGCGCGATGGCGCCGGACAGGTTTTCTCTGTTCGGAAAGGCTTGCTGCGTGCCTGCGCCCTGTGTCTGCACCGCGCCCAGCGCTGCCGCCAAGTCCAAGGCGCACGCGCTGTTGCGCGAGGTGAGGGGGGCTTTGTACATCTCGTAGTACCAGCAGTCGAAGTTGGCTTGCGCAAGGGCTGCAGAGGCGAACATCGTCGTGTTGTCTCCTGCAACCGTTGCCAGCAGAGCCTCGAGCTTTTGACGTTGCTGCCTGACCCAGGCGGTATCTTCGTTTCTCCAACGTCGTCCGCGCTTGACCTTGGCAGGATCGACGATCTCGCCTCGTGCAGCCCGCCGCCCCTTCTTGATCAGCTTGACGCGCTTGACCGCCTCGCGTCGGGAGGCGACTGCGAAATAGGCTTTCGACAGAAAGACCGAAAAGCGCGGATCGAGGATGACATCGCTGGAACTGACGCGCACCGCGTTGCGCCCGCCGCCGACTTGCTTCTTGTCCCGCACGCACGAGGCGAGCAGCATGGAGGCTGCCAAAAGAAGAACCGAGAGGCGAACGCTCCTCGCCGTTGCGCTCAACACGCTTCTAACACTCCCGTAACACAATTGCTAACGCCACTGCCAACGCCACTCTCGCACCACTCCTGTTGACACTCTTCGCATCAACCCTGTGTGCGCGCAACCCCTGTTCGCACTCGCCCTGCCCGTCCGTCCTCCGCGCGCCTCGAAGTGCCTCGAAGTGCCTCGAAGTGCCTTTGGACTTGTCGGATCATGCGCGCGTTGCGTCCTTTGGTGAGGCTTTAGACGAAGCGGTTTTAGAAGGGGGTTGAGAAGCAGCAGTTTTATCTCCCCCTTGCTGCAAGGTTTTCATGCGTTTTGCCAGGCGCGACACCTTGCGATTGACCGCCTTTCGATGCATCGCACCTTTTTGTGCGGCGCGATGCAGTTCCGACATCGCGCGGCGAACATGTTCTTCGAGCAAAATGGGCGCGGGCGGGCTCTCGCCTTTGGGGTTGGAAGAATCTTTTGCCGTTTTTTTATCCTTCCCCGCATCTTTCGCAGTCCCTTTAGCAGACGGCGACAGGCTCGCCGCGTAGTTTGCCAATGCCTCTTCGCAGAAGCGCACGAAGCGCCGCGCCCGACTGCGCCGCGCACTATTGCGAGCGGTGCGCC
>JABAAA010000076.1 GCA_014239005.1 Alphaproteobacteria bacterium
AGCGGCAGCTTGACGAACACTTCTTTGACCCCGACAGCGGCGAAGTCCCTCGTGTCGAACAGGCTGGAAAGTCCCAAACGTTGCAACGCGTCGCCGCCGACGCCGTAAAGGCGAAGCTGGGGGTGGCGTTCTTTCAAGACCCCGACCGCCTCGGCGACAAGACGATCGGCAGAGGGCTCCGCCGCAAAAACAGCCAAACTTCTCAACTTCATGGAACAAGGTTCACGGAGCAACGCTGTAGAGGAAAAGGTTCAAGCGATCGGCTTGGCGGATCGTCTCGTCTGGTGGCAACAAGAGCGCACCCTGAGCTTCAAAGGCGACGCCGTGCAACCCCGCGCGCGCCGCGTGGGTCAAGGTTCGGACGCCGATGGCGGGCAGATCGAGGTCGCGCCGTTGTCCCGTCTTCGGCAGTTTAACCAGCACGCCGCCCTGGATCGAACGTTGCTTCTTAAGGCGACGCACGCTTTCGAGCAGCGCGTCGGTTCCCTCCAGCGTCTCCAGCGCCAAGACGAGTCCTTGAGCAACCACGACACCCTGTCCCATGTCCAACGACGCGATCCTGTCGAGGACAAGCCTGCCGTAAGCGATATCCTTGCACGCCGCGCGCGACGGGGCGAGCTTGCCGAGCTTGCCTCGTCGGTCGGGACAGAGGGCGGGGCAGAAGTGTTGCGGTGCAAGGACGCGGATGCCGCAACAGCGCAAAAGCCACGCGAGCCGTCGGAGCGCCCGCGCGTCGCGGTGGCGAGCAATGAGCCTTTCGGTCACAAAGGCGAGCAGGCGGTGGCGTGCCGCGCGTCTTCCCTCTTGCTTGCCCGTCGAGCGTCGGTAACCCCCCGCCATCACGACGCGAGCAATGCCGCGTGTCTTGGCAAGACGCAACGCAGCCCAAAAACTGGGCGGACGCACGACAGTACAGCCCTCAAACGAAGGAGAGGGCTTCTCCGAAAGCCAAACGACCAAAGGACGCATGCCGCGCGCGACACAGGCACGCGCTACCAGCTGCGGCAACAAGCCCTCGCCGGCGACGATCGCAAGGTCCGAGACGGAACGCTGCAGAGAGGCGGGCGGGATTGCACGCCCGCTCATCGCGCGTAGCGAGGTTCGCTCACCTCGGGGTAGGGGGTTAGCAGGGGGTAGCGGTGTTGGGCGCGCACAAACTCGAAGACGGGTTGCAACTCCTTGAGCACGCCGAACTCTTCGCGCAACTCCTCGACGCGTTTGTCGACCGCACCCTGTCGCTCGCGCAACTGCGTGTAGAACGCGCGGATCCTGTCGACCGCGGTGCGCGAGATGCCGCGCATGAGCAGTCCGCGCGCATTGATACCGCGCAGGCAGTAGCGGGTTGCGATCGTCATCGGCAACACATCGAATTGCATCTGTGCACCGGCGACGAGGTAACAATCCTCGCCTATTTTGACGAAGGGTTGCGTGTCGCACTTGCCGAGCAAAACGCTGCGCGCTCCGATCTCGGTGTGTCCCGACAAGCCGCACGAGCTGCCGACGATCACGCCGTCGTCGAGGCGACAATCGTGGGCAATGTGCGATTTGTTCATGACATAGCACCCCTCGCCGAGGACCGTCTTGCCGCCGCCCACGGCGGTGCCGCGGTTGATCGTCACATGCTCTCTGATGACGCTACGCGCTCCGATCTCCAAGCGCGTCTTCTCGCCGTGATCTTTCAGATGTTCGGGCTCTGTTCCCAAGGCGCAAAAAGGAAAGACACGGCAGCCCTCGCCCAATCTGGTCGTTCCTGTCAGCACCGTGTGCGCCTCGACGACGCAGCTTTCTCCGACGCTTACCCCCTCGCCGATCTCGACCCACGCGCCGATCTCGGCAGACGCCGCAACGCAAGCACGGCGGTCGATCCGCGCCGAAGGATGAACGCCCATCGATTCACTCGGGATTCACTTGAGATTCACTCGGGGTTCACTCTGTGTTCTCTTCCATCATCGCCATGATCTCTGCGTCGGCGACGATCTCTCCTGCCACCTTCGCCTCGCCCTTGCATCGCCAAAGCATATTGTTTTGCGAACGGCGTTCGCGCACCTTCTTCACATGCAACTCCAGCAGGCAGCCCGGATAAACGGGCTTGCGAAAGCGCGCTCGGTCGATGCCGACAAAATAGATGGTGCTTTGGCGCAGGCTCATCGTGTTCGAAACGCCGAAGACGATGCTCGCCACTTGCGCCATGGCTTCTAAGATCAGCACGCCAGGAAAGATCGGTCTGCCAGGAAAGTGACCCTGAAACCACGGCTCGCACACGGAAATCGCCTTGATGCCGACACCCGATTGCAACGCCTTGATGCGCTCCACCCGATCGACCAGCAGGAACGGAAAACGATGCGGCAGAATCGAAAGAATGTCCTGAACTTGTTGGTCGTCCAGTTCCTGTCCTTCCGATTTGGTAGGTTCGCGCGGCGACGGAGAAGGAGAAATCATAGCATGCTCGAAAGAAGTTATTCTGCCAGTCTATCGATGTTCTTACGGCGACGCAATTCTTTGCGCAAAGGACGCGCCGGTCTGCCGAAAAAAACCACGCCGTCGCCTTTCAGGCTACGCTCTGCAGTCGAGTCGTTCATGATCTGCACACCCTCGCCGATGGTGATGTGCGGCCAAAAGGCGCATTTGCCGCCGATACCGACGCGATCACCGATGACAACGTTCTGTCCCGTTATCAGACCGGCTCCCACCGTCACATAGTGACCGATGCGCGTCGACCCTGCAAGTCCGCAGTGCGGCGAAAGGATCGTGCAATCGCCGATATGACAATTGTGACTGATCATGCTGTTGCAACCAATCTTCACATGCTTGCCGATTGTCGTGTCCTCCAAGGCGCCTCTGCCGATCGTCGTGCCTTTGAAAATCTCGCTCGCATCACCGATCACCACCCTGCCCAGCTGAGGAAAGGCGCGAGGGATGTGGCGTTCGTCGCGCACGATCCCGAACTCCTTGCCTCCGATCGCACAATGCTCGTGCACGACGACCCCGTCACCGATGTCGGCATGCGCGATCACCGATCCCGCGCCGATGCGACAACCCGCGCCGATGCGCGTTCCCGTGCGCACGAGGCAGTGGCTTTCGATGATCGTGCCAGCCCCGATCTCGACCCCGTCCTCGAGGACGCTGTAGGCGCCTACAGACACGGGTTCGTGCAAGACGACGCCCTCACCCAGCACGGCGGTCGGATGAAGCGTGTGTTCGCGCACGGTCAAGTCGGGAAGAACCCTCTCGACCATCTTGCGCCAAACTTGTTTCGCGTCCTCCACCTCGACCATGGCTGCTTTCGCGCCGCGCGCGCGCGCGAGCTGCGCGTGATCTTTGGACACGAGGCAGAAGACGGCACTTGGCAGCGAGAGCAGCTGCGGAAAAAGCTTGGGATCCGCGAAAAAACAGAGATCGCCCGCCTCCCGCGCGCGCGTCAAGGCGACCAGCCTGCGTATCGGATGCTCGTGATCCTTGTCGGGCTTCTCGGACGGCAAGGCGTAAGAAACGCCTTCGAGCAACCTCGAAAGCGTCCGCGCCTTTCCGTCAGCAGCACAAGGCAGGTCCACGAAGATTGTCCGTGCGTAGAAACTCGAGTTCCGAAGATCGCTTTTCCGAAGCTCGCTTCTGTACGGCGATCAGTTTTTGGGCAGCTGCTTCAGATTCCTGTTCAGCCGCGCCGCCACCTCTTTCGTCAGGTCGAAGCTCTTGTCGCTGTGGACGACCATCGCAGCGTTGAGCACAAGCATCAAGCCGCGCTCGCGTCCGACAGCGCTGGCTGCGTCGTTGATGGCTTTGTTCAAGATTTGCTCGGCTTTCAGCACTCGCTGGTCCAACGCGCGTTTCGCCTTGCCCAACTCTTCGCTCAGATTTTGTTGGCGTTTCTGAAGAGCCAGCTGCCTGTCGCGCAACGCGCTGGGAGAAAGACTGTCCTTCGACGAAAGCAACGCTTTTCCTTCTTTTGCAAGCACGACCTCAGAATCGCGTACCTTGTTCTGCCAACGCTTTACATCGCCATCGAGCTGTTTTTTGAAGGCTTTCCACGCTTTCGATGCGTTGGCTACCTGCGCCTTGTCGACGATGCCTACTGACAACCCTTGCGACAATTCTTGCGCCGCGGCGACGCGAGAAGGAGAGGTTAAAAGCAAAGCTGTTGCGAGCAAAAAAGACAAGGCAACACCTGCGACACGAATTTCGATTGACCGATCCATAGAATGTCCTCGTGGGTTGTGGGGGTTAAAAGCGTGTGCCGACAGTGAACGAAAAGGACTCAGGCACGTCGTTGCTCGCTTTGGCAAAGGGCGAAGAAAAGGTGAATTGCAAAGGCCCTACGGGCGTTGTCCACAAAATTCCTCCGCCCCAGCTGGCGCGCACGTTGTAATTTTCTTTGTATTTAATAACTTTTTCCAGCTTGTCTGGCAAGCTCAAGCCGAAAGGTATCGCCGCCTCGACGAAGAGAAAGCCGCGAATTCCCACCTCCTTCGGAAGTCCGAAGGGAAAGTTGAAGTCGAGGCTTGTCTTGGCAAAGTTGTCGTTGCCGACCGCTTTGCCCTCGTTCCGTGCGCCGGTGCCGTGGAGTTGGAAGCCGCGAATCTTGTTGCGATAGCGATCGGTGATGCGCAAGGGTTTTCCCAACGAGGAGATATTGGCGAACAGCGCGTCGAATTTCAAAAAGCTGCCCTTGTAGACGGGTTGATAGTAGAGGTAGCGCACTTCCGAGCGCACATACTGGCTGGTCGTTCCGAAGTCGGCGAAGGTTTGGCGAAAACGGAACCATTGTCCCTTGTGCGGATTGGAGGGGTCGTTCAGCGAGCTGTAGGTGAAGGCGTAGCCCAGCGTCAGCTCGTGGCAGGGACATCGGTCAAGGTCGGCTTGAGCGATCGGAGAGAGGTTATCCTTATCGACATCTTTGATCGTGTCGAACCTGTATTGTAAGTTCCAGCTGTTGATCCAGTTGCCTCCGATGTCGATCGCGATCCCCGTTTCGACTTTCACCGACAGCTCGTCGTAGGAGGTTCCGCTGCGCTTTTCTTGGTTGGTCAGCGAAACGCCGATCGAGGGGTTTAAGGGCTGCCTTCCCAAATAACGCTGCCGATATGTGAAGGAGGCTTTTTGCGTGTCCTTGCTGAAGGTGCCTGAGAGATTGAACGTTTGTCCGCGTCCGCGGAAGTTGCTTTCGCCGAAGGAAACTTGTCCGAAGAAGGATTGTTGCGTCGAATAGCCAAAGCCCGCCTCGATCTTGCCGGTCTGACGTTCCTTGACATGGAAACGCACGACGACGCGTTGCGGATCCGAGGTCTCGACGATCTCGTGTTCGACCGCCTCGAAGTAGCCAAGACTTTGCAGACGTCGCACCGATTGGCGAATTTTTAGCGATTGCAACGCATCGCCAGGCGCGAGCGAGATCTCGCGGCGGATGATGCGGTCTAGCGTATGGTTGTTGCCGACAATCTCCACCTTGACGACTTGCCGCGGCGAGGCGCGCAGAATCGAAAAGGTCAAGTCTGCTTCCCCCTCGTCTCGGTCGAGATTTTGCCCAATCTGGATCTTGACGAACAGCAGTCCTTGCTCTCCGAGGCGCTCCAGCAGACGGATGCGCGCAGTCTCGATGCGCGACGCTCGAAAACGCTTGCCCTTGCGCACCTTCGCGCGCTGCAACAGAGCGAGCATGGCTGCTTGGTCAATCTCGTCGATCGTCGTTGCAATCTTGATGTCGCGTAGACGATAGCGCTTTCCCTCGTCGATCGACATCGTCAGGACGAAAGAGCGGCGGTCGCGCGAAAGCTCGGCGCTTGTGCCGACAACCCGCATGGTGGCAAAGCCCTGCTCGCGGTAGAAGTTCTCCAACACCCGTTGGTCGGCGGCGAAACGCTCCGCTTCGTAGTAGGTGCGACGACCAAAGATGCGGTAGAAGCGCGCTTGTCGCGAATAGAGAGGAGCCAAAAGCTTGCGACGCGAAAAGGATTCGTTGCCCAAAAAGGCGATCCGACGAATCTTCGTGCGTTTCCCTTCGCGAATCTCGTAGACCAAATTGACGCGGTTCTCTTCCAGACGAATAAGGCGCGGACGCACGTTCGCAGCAAAACGTCCGTAGCGACGGTACAGTTGCAAAAGCCTCGTCACATCGCGGTTGATGCGTGCCTTCGTCACGGATTGCAGAGGCAGCAGGCTCGTCTCGCTCTCTAATATCGCGTCTTTAACCGCCTTGTTTCCCTCGAAGGCGATACGATTCACCACGGGCGCTTCCTTCAAAACGA
>JABAAA010000077.1 GCA_014239005.1 Alphaproteobacteria bacterium
AAAAAACGCCATGCAATCGTGCGCTTTGCGGAGGTTGCATCGTGCCAAGTCGATATAGCACCACAGCGCGAGCAAGAGGAGCAAGAGGAGATAGAGGAGCAAGAGGAGATAATAGGTAATCTCCATGCCGATTGCTCCCTTGCTTGCAGCCCCCTCGCCTTGAGCCCCCAGCGCGAGAAACGCGCTTGCGAGGAAGAGGGCGTAGAAGAAGGCGAGCCAACGTTTAGGATGACGTCGTTGCGCCAGCCACAAGGTGAGCGACTTCATCGTGCTACGACGGTCGTCCTCGATGTCCTGCCAAGCGTAGATGGTGTCGTAGAAGACTGTCCAAGCGACGCCGCCCAACGTCAAGACGAGAGCGGCAAGGCTGACGTCTCCTGAGAGCGCGGCGTTTGCGCACAAGATTCCCCAGCTGAAGGCGATTCCCAGCACGATTTGCGGAACGGAGACGAACCTTTTGGCGAAAGGGTAGAGGGCTGCGACGGGCAGGATTGCGCACACAAGCAGCAGCAACAGCACAGGGGCTGCCGCAAGCGCCAGCAGAGCGAGCAAGCACGCCAGACATACGAGCAAGGCGAAGAAGATGAACAGCAAGGCTTGACCTTTGGAAAGGTCGCCTTGCGCCAAGGGACGGGTTCGTGTGCGTGCGGTTTGGCGGTCGATGTCGCGGTCGCATAGGTCGTTCCACGCGCACCCCGCGGCGCGCGCGGCGAGGGCGGCGAGCGCGAACAGAAGGGCGAACAGAAGGGTGAAGAGTAGCGGGAGCAAGAGCGAAGCGGTGTTTCTGTCGAACACATCAGGCAAGCCGAGCGCGAGCCCCCACCAACAGGGTGCGATTAGGTAGAAGGCGCCGCTGAGAGAGTGAAAGCGTCCGAGACGGAGGTAGGGGGAGCATCGTGCAGAAAGTTGGGACGCGCGACGCACGGCAAGGTGCGGCGTTTCTCGTTGCCTGCTAGAATGGGGGGCGTGCTTGCTCAACGAGACCTCGACTGCCATGACCACAACGACACAGAGCGCCAACATACGGACGGCTCAAAAACAGGACAAGTCTGCACAAACCGAGATTGCGCGATCCGAGCCTGCTTGCGAGTTGCATGCTAACACAGCGCGCTTTTGCCAGCAGGGCTTTTTGCAGCGCGACGGTAACGTCGTGCTTTCTGCCGAGACGACGCGCCATGCGCGCAGCGTCTTGCGTTTGCGCGAGGGGGAGCGGGTGCGCCTATTCAACGAAGGTTGCGGCGAGTGGCTTGCCGAGCTGACGGGGTGGCAGGGCAAGCAAGGCACGGCGCGCTGTTTGCGCTGCCTGCGCGCGGAGCATGAGAGCGAGGATGAGCGACAAGGCGCGACCTTGTACTTTTCGCCGATTCGCGCACATCGTCTCGTGTCGCTGCTGTCGGGTGCGGTCGAGCTCGGGGTCTCCCGACTCGTGCCTTTTCGCAGTCGTTACACGAACGCGCATTTTTCGCACGCGCGCGCCTTGCGAACGGTCACCGCTGCCGTCGAGCAGAGCGGACGTCTGACATGTCCCATCTTGGAGACGGAGAGGACTTTGCCCGAAGTTATGGACATGGCAGCGTGCGAGCAGAAACTGCTATTCTGCGCCGAGCGCGGCGAGACACGGAGCCTTCGAGACGCGCTGCAAGAGGTACAGCAAGAGGTACAGAAAGAGGTACAGCAAGAGGTACAGCAAGAGGTACAGCAAGAACAAGCGGAAACAAGAGGTGTTGCAATGCTGGTAGGACCTGAAGGGGGCTTTTCGGACGACGAACATAGGATGCTGCGCGCCTGTCGCTCAGTCGTCGCTGTATCGTTGGGCGCGCGTGTGCTACGTTGCGAGACGGCGGTTGTCTTCGCCTTGGCGTGCTGGCAGGCGTTCCGAGGGGAAAAGAGGCAAGAAACGCGAGCAGGAGCATCACACGACGATGGCGACGATGGCGACGATGACGATGATTGACAAAGACAGCAAGACGATTTCCGACCGCGACGCCTTGAAGACATGGTTTCGACAGGGCGAGACCGAGGATTGTCGCATCGGCGCAGAACACGAGAAGGTGCTGTTTCACAAGGAGGATTTGCGCGCACCGCGCTACGAGGTGATCCGCGAGCTCTTGGAGGACTTGCAGCGCGTCAGCGGCGGCATGTTGCAATACGAAAAAGAATGTCCGATCGGCTTGAACCTGCCTGAGACGCAGAACGCCATCTCGATCGAACCTGCAGGACAGTTCGAGTTTGCCGGCGCGCCCTTGCGATCGGTGGGAGAGATTTGCTCCGAGCTGAAAGCGCACCTTGCCGTCTTGCGTCCTCTGTTGGAGGAGCGGGAGTTGGGCATGTGTGCGATCGGCGCGCATCCGCGTGTGCGCGCGGGAGAACTGCCGTGGATGCCGAAGGAACGTTATGCAATCATGCGAACCTACATGGCGCGACAAGGCAAGATGGGCGTGGCGATGATGGAGCGCACGGCGACCGTGCAGGCGAATGTTGATTTCACCGACGAGAAGGACATGGTTTCGAAGATGCGTGTGGCAACCGCGCTGCAACCCGTCGTCACGGCGTTGTTTGCTCATTCGCCCTACGCGGAGGGAAAGGCGAACGGTATCTTGTCGAATCGGGCGCACTACTGGTTGGATAGCGATTCGCAACGTAGCGGTTTGCCGTTGTTTGTCTTCGATCGCGCCTTCGGTTATCAGCGCTGGTGTGACTATGCCTTGTCGATTCCTCTGTATTGTTTGGTGCGCGACGGGCGTTATATCGACACCAGCACCTTCACCTTTGCCGACTACTTGGACGGCGCGCGCGGCGAGAACTTGCGAAAGCAGCATGGCGCGGCGCGCATCGAGGATTGGGCGAGCCACATGCGGATGATCTTTCCCGATGCGCGTCTGAAGCGCGTCATCGAGATGCGCGGTGCGGATAGTGGCGATTCGGCGATGCTGTGCGCCTTGCCGGCGTTGTGGTCGGGATTGTTGTACGACGAGCAGGCGTGCGCGCAGGCTTTGCTGTTGGCGGAAGACTTGGCGCAACCCGATCCTTCGGGGGTGGGGCTTTGCAATCAGGAGGCGGAGGATTCACTCAGCGCAGCGCATGCCAAAGTGCCGCGCTTGGGGTTGGCGACACCTTGTCGCGGGCGCGATGTGGGTGCCATCGCGCGCGAGATGTTGGGCTTGGCGCGACAGGGCTTGGCGCGGCGCTGTCAAGGGTTGGGCGTGGAGGACGAATGTTCCTTTCTGGAGCCCTTGGAGAATATCGTCGAGGAGGGGCGCACGCCTGCCGAGCGGTTGCTTTCGCTCTTTCCTCAGCCTGAGAGATTGGAGGACTGGAAGGCGGTCTATGATCATTGCTCCTATTGATCATTGCTCCTATTGATCATTGCTCCTATTGACCTGACCATTGCTCCTATTGACCTGACCATTGCTCCTATTGAGGGTCGAACTATGATGACATGTCGATTTTGGGAGTTTGTGTGGCGAGGAAGTTGGCGCGTTGTTCAAAGGCTTCGACCATGCGCGAGGATGCCTGTTCAAAGAGTTTTTCGAACAGAGGTTTTAAGAGCAGGTTTTGCAATTCGAAGTCGACGACAAAATCGACGATGCTGGATGCGTCGCCTTCTGAAGCGCGACTTGTCTCTGCGGGCGTGATGTGCCAGCGGCTGTGGAAGCGCGAGAAGAGGTTTCGTTGTGCTTGCATCGAGACGATGCCTGTTTTCGCGTCGAAGGTGACAAGGCTTGTGAAGGAGGTATGGATGAGTTTCGTGCCGACGGTGAGGATACCTTTCAAGGTGTTGTGTGTTTTGTTGGTGATTTGGGCGTGAAGGCACCAAGGTAGAAATTGGGGATAGGCTTCGATATCGAGAACGAGCTCGAAGAGCGTGCAGGGAGGATGGGGCAGGGTGCGGAGCTTGTGGAAACGAGGCATGGCGGAGCGGGGCGGGGCGGATTAGATAGAGGGGGAAGAAAACAGATTCGATGCATACGCTATAGGACAGGGTCTCTCGCTAAGTCGCCTTTAAGTCGCCTTGTAAGCTGCCTTTTAAGCCGCTCTTTTGCCCTTCAACTTCCACACATAACTTATCACCTCTGCTACCGCCTGGTAATGCTCTGCCAAAATATCCTCCCCCGCATCGCAGGCTGCGTACAAAGTCCGCGCCAACGGAGGATTCACCACCAACGGAATTCCTGCCTCGCGCGCCAATCGCATAATCTCCTCCGCCAAATAATCAACCCCCTTCGCCACGACTCGCGGCGCTTCCATCACCGCATCGTCGTAAGCGATCGCAACCGCATAGTGCGTCGGGTTCGTAATGACCACATCCGCACTCGGTACCGCCTGCGCAATACGCTGCCGCGCGCGCTCGTTGCGAATACGCCGTATCCGCGCCTTGATCTGCGGATCCCCCTCGATCTGCTTGAACTCGTCTAATACCTCCTGACGCGTCATGCGCAACCGCTTGCGATGTCGCGCGCGCTGAAACAACAAATCCATCGCGGCGATCACAAACAACACCATGAGTATCGCAGCCATCATACCCACCAACAACTCCTGCGTCTTCGGCAACACGAAATAGACGCTCTGCATCATGAACTCTTCGATGTTCGGCAACTGCGCCACCAAAAACACGGCGCCCACGCCCCCCACCAACACAAGCTTGATCAAACCCTTCGTAAACTCCATCAAGCTCTCCAACGAAAACAGACGCTTGAAACCCGCCAACGGAGAAATCTTGTTCAACTTCGGCTGCATCCGCTTCGGCGCAAACAAAGGACCGATCTGAACCAACGGCGAAAACAGCGCGATGAACACGATCGCCAACGCAGGCCAAACGAACACCGCCCCCAACTCGCGCACGACATCGGCTAGCAACACGCCTATCTCTTTCTCGGCGATCGCAAGCTCGCCCGCCTTCTCTAATATGCCGGCGAGCGGCGCGTTTATGCCGCGCGCAACAAGCCCGCCCAACAAGGCGATCGACAAGGTCGCCACCAACAGCAAAAACCAATGGTTGACCTCGCGCGACAAAGGCACCTGCCCCTCGCTGCGCGCGTCGCGCAGTCGCTTCGGCGTGGGCTCTTCCGTCTTCTGCGCGTCATCCGCATCCGCCATCTCAACCCGAGCCCTCCGAGCTCAGCCCTTGTTTCAAGAAGCCAAGAAGGGCGTTAGCACCTCTTGAAAATGCTCCAAGAACAAACGCAACATCACCGTCAAACTGAGCGACAATAGCAAGAATCCTAACAACAATTGCAAAGGCAAAGCGATGAAAAACACCTGCATCTGCGGCATCAAGCGCGCCAACACACCCATTAAGGCGTAAAACAGCACCGAGACGATGAAAAAAGGCGCGGCAATCTGAAAACCCAAGCTAAAGCTCTTGCTGAAAATGTCAAGCACCAGCTGCGAAAAATCACCTGCAGGAAAAGACCATTCCCCAGGAACAAAAAGACTGTAACTGTCTGCGAGTGCCAAAAAAACGATGTGATGCAAATCGGTGACAAAAAGTGCCGTCGTCGCAAAAAGACTCAAGAACACGGCGGGCAACACGCTCTGCTGCGCTTGCAAGGGGTTGAACAGCGCAGCATTCGACATGCCGACGAGCAGCGCGAAAAAAACGCCCGTATAGAGGAACGCCGACGCTGCAAAACGAGCCACCGTGCCGATCAGCACTCCGATCAACACTTCTATAAGCAGGAGGACAAAGAGTCGATCGAAGGTCTCGGGTTGCGCAGGAAGATCTTCTCCTACGACGGGCAGTAGAATCAGCGTGAGAAGAAACGCCAACAGAAAACGGATACGCGGCAACACGAAGCTCTGCCCGATGTTGGGAAACAGCGCGATCATCACCGAAAGGCGCACGAACACCAGCGCGAAACGCCATGCCTCTTGTGGTAGCAAATCTGCAAGCATGATGCCTTAACACCTTCGCTTCGACATCTTGGTGGAAATACTTCTCTTGCGACGAGCTAGTCGCTATCCCAAGGCGATGATGCGGTCTGCGATCGTCTGCATGAAGTCGAACATACTGCGCATCATGAAGGGGAGAAGCAACAACAGCGCGAGAAAGACGGCGACGATCTTCGGTACGAAGGTTAGTGTCACCTCTTGAATTTGCGTGAGCGCCTGAAACAGAGCGATCAACAAACCGACCACCAGACTAATTAGCAAGATCGGCAGGCTAACCTCCAACATCAGGAAGATACTTTCGCGCGCGAACAGCAGAAGGTCTTCTTCCGTCACCGAGCAACCTC
>JABAAA010000078.1 GCA_014239005.1 Alphaproteobacteria bacterium
CCCTTCGCCCTGCGTTCCCCTTTACAATGTTCCCATGCGCTTCGCCCTGACCGCCGAGCAAACCCTGATCGTCGAGACGGTACGCCGTTTTGTCGAACAGGAGATCTACCCACACGAAGAACAGGTGGAACGGGAAGGCTTTGTCCCGCCGACGTTGGCGCGCTCGATTCAAGAGAAAGTGTTGGGCTTGGGCTTTTATGCGCCGAACTTTCCCGTCGAAGTGGGCGGAGGAGGGCTCGATCACCTCAGCTTCGCGCTGTTGGAACGCGAGCTCGGCAGAGGTTCGATGGCGCTCACCCACTTTTGGGGCAGACCGCAAAACATCCTCATGGCGTGCAAAGGAGAACAAAGAGAACGCTTCCTGCTGCCCGCCGTGCGCGGCGAGAAGATGGACGCGCTCGCCATGACCGAACCCGGCGCGGGCTCAGACATCCGCAGCATGCAGGCGAAAGCCACCCGCCATCGCCATCCGCGACAAGGCGAAGGATGGCTACTACAAGGCAGCAAACACTTCATCTCCGGCGCAGCCCACGCCGACTTCGTCATCACCTTTTTTGCCAGCAGCGAAGAGACAACGCCACGCGGCAAGAAACAAGCTTTGACATGCTTCTTGGTGGAACGCGGCACGGAAGGCTTTGCGATCGAAAAGGGCTACGAGAGCGTCTCGCATCGAGGCTATCCGAACTCGATTCTGACCTTCGACGATTGCTTCGTCTCGGATGCGCACGTCCTAGGCGCTCCGCACACAGCCCTTGCGCTCATGAACGAGTGGTTGTATGCAACCCGCATCACGGTGGCTGCTCAATCGGTCGGACGCGCGCGCCGCGCCTTTGACATGGCGTGCGCATGGGCTGCCGAGCGCAAGCAGTTCGGACAGACGATCGGCAAGTTTCAAGGGACGGGCTTCAAACTCGCCGACATGATCACGGCAATCGACGCTAGCGACTGGCTAACCTTGCACGCAGCTTGGCGGCTGGACGAGGGACTGCCTGCCGAACGCGAGGTCGCCTCTGCCAAGCTCCATGCAACCGAAACCTTGGCGAAGGTCACGGACGACGCAATTCAAATCTACGGCGGCATGGGCTTGATGCGCGACTTGCCCCTCGAGCGCTTTTGGCGCGACGCACGCGTCGAGCGCATATGGGACGGCACCTCGGAGATTCAGCGTCACATCATCGCCCGCTCCTTGCTGAGACCGCTGGAAAAAAACAGAGGATAACAAGGATAATATAGAAAGGATAATATAGAAAGGTTTCGTCCTTCCTAATCACAACAATTAACACCTAGATACGATGTCCTCGCCCGCCCTCGCCGCCTCGCGCCTCGCTCGCCTGCTACGCCCGCGCACGATCGCCGCCATCGGCGGAAAAGAAGCAGCACAAGTCGTCTACCAGTGCAAAGCCATGAACTACCAAGGCAGCATCTTTCCCATCCACCCCACCAAAAAAGAAGTGCACGGAATCCGATGCTACCCCTCGCTGGAAGCCCTGCCCGTAGCTCCCGACGCAACCTTTCTCGGCGTCAACCACCGCCTCACCGTCGAGCTCACGCGCAAGCTCCAGACGATGGGCGCAGGCGGCGCCGTCTCCTACGCCTCCGGGTTCAGCGAAGCGCAAGGCGAGATCGAAGACGGAAGCAGACTCCAACAACAGCTCCTCGACGCAGCGCAAGACATGCCGCTGCTAGGACCCAACTGCTACGGATTCGTCAACTGCCTCGAAAGAGTCGTCATCTGGCCAGACCAACACGCAGGACAGCCCTGCACAAAAGGCGTCGCCCTGCTAACCCAATCCTCGAACATCGCCATGAACATGTCCATGCAGAAACGCGCGACACCGCTCGCCTTCTTCTCCTCGCTCGGCAACCAAGCGCAGACGGGCATGCTGGAGCTCGCGCAAGCGCTGCTCGAAGACGAACGCATCACCGCTATCGGACTCGTCATCGAAGGCATCACCGAAATCGAACGACTCGAAAACCTTGCCATCCGCGCTCGAGACTTGCAAAAACCCCTCGTCGCACTCAAGGTCGGGCGCAGCGAGCAAGCGCGCCGCGCAGCCCTCACCCATACCGCCTCCCTCTCCGGCAGCTTCGAGGCAACCCAAGCCGCCTTGAGCAGACTCGGAATCGGACAGGTGCAAACCCTACCCATACTCATGGAGACGCTCAAACTCCTTCACACGCACGGCGCGCTCCAAGACGCGAGACTCTCCTCCATGAGCTGTTCGGGCGGAGAAGCGGCGCTCGTCGCAGACCAAGTCTACGCAAGAAAAAAAGCCCGATTTCCCAAACTCTCGCCACAACAACAGACCAGCATCAAAAAAACCCTCCCCAAAATGGTGACCGCCGCAAACCCCCTCGATTACCACACCTTCATTTGGGCAAACCGCAAAGCCATGACGAACACCTTCTCCGCCATGCTCGCTTGTCCCGTCGATTTGCACTTGCTCGTCTGCGACTTTCCCCACGAACAACGATGCTCCGACGCAGACTGGATGCCTGCTGCCGAGGCGCTCTTCGATGCCGTAGAGAAAACAGGCGCGCGCGCCGCCGTCGTCGCAACCTTGCACGAAAACATGCCGGAAACTTGGGCTCAACGATTCTTACAGCAAGGAATCGCACCGCTGTACGGCATGCAAGAAGCCTTGGATGCCATCGAGGTTGCTGCCGACATCGGCGCACGATGGAAAACATGGCTCCAAGAACGACAACGACCTCTCTTCCTCAAGCCGACGGCAAGAAAAACAGAAGAAACAACGAAAGCGAAGATCACGAAAAAAAACAAATTGTGGGACGAGTTCCAAGCAAAAACGATTTTGAAAGAACACGGCATCCCTGTCCCGCGCGGCAAGAAGGTGTTGAGCGCAGAGGAGGCATGCGCCTTCCAGCAAGAGATCGGAGGAGCGGTGGTCTTGAAGGTGTTGGGAGTGGCGCACAAGAGCGATTCGCAAGCCTTAGCGCTCGACTTGGATTCCGAGCAAGACGTCCAAAACGCTTTCAAAAGGCTTTCGGGGCTGTCGCAAAAGCTTGCCCGCCATAAGAATGGTGAGAATGGCGAGAATGGGATAGGGAACGAGCCTGCTCCGCAAGGTTTGCTGGTCGAGCAGATGGTCACAGGAGCTCTCTGCGAGTTGCTGCTCGGCATCACGCGCGACGAGCAGTTCGGCTTGATGCTGACGCTCGCGTGGGGCGGGAAGCTGGTAGAGTTGAGGGGCGAGCGTGTCGTGTTGCCTTTGCCGGTGTTGCGTGAGGAGGCAGAAGAGGCCTTGGCGTCTCTTTCGCTGTTGAAACTGCTGGAGGGCTATCGAGGCGGGGAACGTGGCGACATTGCGTCCTTGTTGACTTTGTGCGAGCGTTTGTCGCAATTTGCAGAAGGACACGCGGAGCGTTTGCTCGAGCTGGATGTGAATCCTGTCGTCGTCTGTAGCGAGAAGAGCGGAAAAGGTGCTATCGCGCTCGACGCTTTGTTGAGGACGCTCTAAGTTAAGAGCAGGATCGAGAACAGACAACTTGAACAAACTTGAACGAAAGGAGGACGGAGACATGGCGGACAGTACTTCAAAAGCGGTGACAACAACGAGGAACGGGGGCGTGTTCGAGGTGAGGGTGGATCGTCCTCCTGCGAACGCGATCGACATGGCGACTTCGCGTGCCTTGGGGGAGGCGTTCAAGGAGTTGCGTGACGACAAGGATTTGCGCGTCGGCATTGTTTCTACGGGCGGGGAGAAGTTTTTTTCGGGGGGCTGGGATTTGAAAGCCGCGGCGGAGGGCGAGCATGTGACGCACGACTACGGGGTGGGAGGATTTGCGGGATTGCAAGAGTTGTTGGATATGAACAAGCCTGTGTTGTGCGCGGTCGAAGGGATGGCGGTGGGGGGAGGATTTGAGTTGGCGTTGTCGTGCGATTTGATTTATGCGACCGAGGCGAGTCGCTTCGCCTTGCCGGAGATTCGCGCGGGAACTTTGGCGGATGCGGCTAGCATCAAGTTGCCGAAGCGCGTTGCCTATCATGTGGCGATGGACATGCTGTTGACGGGTCGATGGATGGGGGCTGACGAGGCGATGCGATGGGGAATTGTGAAGGAGGTGGTGAAGGGTGACGGGCAAGGGGATGGCGAGGCTTTGATGGCTCGTGTTCGAGAGGCTGCGAGGTTGTTGGCGGCAGGTCCTCCGTTAGTTTTTGCTGCGATCAAGGAGGTGGTGCGAGAGGCGGAGTCGCGTAGTTTTCAAGATGTGATGAGCAGGATTTCTCGGAAGCGATTTCGAACGGTCGAGCGGCTTTACGATAGCGAAGATCACGAGGAGGGCTTTCGCGCCTTTGCCGAGAAACGCACGCCGCAGTGGAAGGGGCGGTGACATGGTTGGCGAGCGTCAGACACAGGAGACTTTAAAGGCACGCACAATTTTTTGTCGTGACAATTTAGAAGTTTTGCGAGGCATTAACAGCAATTCGATCGATTTAATTTACTTGGATCCTCCTTTCAACAAGGGAAAGGAATTTCACGCCCCTATCGGAACGACTGCCGAAGGTGCTTCTTTTCACGATATATGGTCTCCTGACGAGGTGAAAGACGAATGGCATGTACAAGTAGAGGGTCGTCAACCTGAGCTTTACAATTACTTGGATGCGGTGAGCATGATAGGCAGTCGCTCTGCCAAATATTATTTAATCTACATGGCAATTCGATTGATGGAGATGCGTCGCATTTTGAAAGATTCTGGTAGTATTTATTTACATTGTGACCCAACTGCCAGCCACTATTTAAAATTATTGATGGATACGATTTTTGGTCACGAAAATTTTATCAATGAGATTGTATGGTGCTATCGCACAGGCGGAGCAAGCAAACGATGGTGGAGCAAAAAGCACGATGTTATTTTTCTTTATGCGAAAAACGAAAAAGGAAGATTCTTTGATGTACAGTATCAGAGGATTTACTACGAAAAGCCGTTCTTTACAACCAAGAAAGACAGCGAAGGCAGGCTCTATGCGGATGTTATTGTCAGAGATGTGTGGGATGATATAAAAGCGGTGTTGAATATGTCTAAGGAAAGCACTTCTTATCCGACGCAGAAACCTTTGCCGTTGATCGAACGTGTTATTATGGCGAGTAGCAAAAAGGGTGATATGGTATTAGATCCTTTTTGCGGTTGTGCGACGACCTGCATCGCAGCAGAAAAATTAGAAAGAAATTGGGTGGGAATCGATATATCGGCAAAGGCTTACGAGCTAGTCCAACAAAGATTAGACAACGAAGTTCCTGAAGATTTGCTTCGCGGAAAGCCGTTTTTCAGAGAGGACATACCCGCAAGGACGGATATTAACTACAAGTCTTCGCCAACGAAAGAAGACAAACAGCTTCTTTTTGGAAAGCAAAATAGCAAATGCGCAGGATGCGGAACAAAGTTTGAAATACAGCATTTTGAAATTGACCACATTATTCCACGCTCGCAAGGAGGGGGGAACGAACGAGAGAACCTGCAATTGTTATGCGGAAATTGTAATCGTATGAAGGGCAATCGTCCTATGGAATACTTGACGCAACGCCTTAAAATCTATCGGTAGAAAGTACTGTCGCGCTTGCTCGCCTCGCGTTTTGTCATCCAACAAGGCGCGTGTTCGTCTCTGCTCGCCTGCGCTTTTTAAAGAGCGCGCTTCGCAGAGGCAAACACGCGCATCACAACAAATCCTATTCCTCGTCTACAACGAAACCCGTAGCAGTCTCTTGTTTAAAAAATGTTTTTGTCGTTGTGAAGCGCGCCCGTAAGGTAGCGCAAGCGAACAACGACAAAAACACATACTCATACGCCCTCCCGCCCCCGAACAGACTCCGTGACCTCGCTCGCAAAATCCCTCAAATCCACAGAAACAACGACCGAAAAATCACCGCGCTTCTTGTAGACCTCCGAAACCCTCTCCTTCACAATCAACCCACTCCCCTCGCCAAAACACTCGCTATCCCACACAGCCTATCCCCATCCCTCCCCCCCGTCAACGCATCCCAACGCACCCCCAATTTTTTGCTTGCTTTTTTCTCCTATTTTTGCCAGAAAACTTCCCACAACACCCGTACAATCCCAAAACCTTCG
The DNA here is from genome assembly GCA_014239005.1 of Alphaproteobacteria bacterium. Lineage (GTDB taxonomy): Bacteria > Pseudomonadota > Alphaproteobacteria > JABAAW01 > JABAAW01 > JABAAW01. The sequence continues at coordinate 6,088 of JABAAA010000078.1, forward strand.
GAGAATCGCCATGACAAACCCGCATTCTATCCCGCACTTTTCCGTCGAAACAAACCCGCCCAAAGTCCTCGCTCACCTGCCCGCGAAAAGCGGCAGCAGCAACGGAAAGGAAATCG
>JABAAA010000079.1 GCA_014239005.1 Alphaproteobacteria bacterium
TTTCTCTTCGCCAAAGCAGAATCGCTCAACGCCCTCTTTCTTGCCCGCCTGCTCGTGGGAGTCGGCGTCTCGGCATGCTTTATGGCAGGATTGAAAGCGCTCAAACTCTGCATCGCCAACCACAATCTCCCTTTCGCCACAGGCATCTTCCTCTCCATCGGCGCCCTCGGCGCCCTCGCCGCAGGTACTCCCGCCGACCTAGCCCTGACCGTCACCGGCTGGCGAACGCTCAACCTCGCCCTGGCTGCCCTCACCCTGCTCTCCGCCATTCTCGTCGCGTTGTTCGTTCCGAACAATCCCTTCGCCCAAGGAGAAAAGAACACCCTGCCGCGCAACAAAAGAGAATCTTCAACAAAAACAACCCCTTCCGCGCCAACCCTGTTGCAAGATCTCACGAGGCAGCTGGGAGAAATGATTCTCCTGTTCCGCGACCCGCGCTTCTTCGTCCCGCTACCCTTCGCTGCTGTCGTGCAAGCTGCCGTGCTGGGAATCCACGGACTGTGGCTGCCCGCTTGGGTCAGTCAAGGGTTGCAGAAAAGCACCACGCTCGCAACAGAAGTGGTTAGCATCGCCGCTTTCGGATTGCTGTGCGGTTTCTGCTGCCTCGGAATGCTCGCATCCTTCCTACAAAAACGATACCACGCACCGCTCATGACGGTTCCCGTCGTCTGCTCGCTGCTCTTCTGCCTTGTCCAAAGCCTGCTGCTCCTCCCTAGCCCAACCCCCTTGCTGCGACTCTACGCCTTCCTGTTCGGACTCTTCGGCGCAGGCATCACCGTCGCCTACGCCGCGCTGGCTGCCAACTTCGCCGCTCGATTGACAGGACGCGTCAATACCAGCCTGAACTTCTGCGTCTTCGCCCTCTCCTTCTCCTTCCAAGTCGCGATCGGCGCGTCCAGCCAGATGCTGCAACAACAGCTCCAACTCGCCCCGCACACGGCGTTGCAATACGCCTTGTGGGGAAGCATTCTCTTTCAACTGCTCGCGCTTTTGGTCAGCCTGCTCCTGTGGAGACGCTATCGGTATTCTTTGCGGTATTCCTTGCGGTCTTCTTTGCAGTCTTCTTGGCAGTCTTCCTTGCGTCCCTGATTCTGTCCCAGCTCTTCTTCGACCAAATAACGAGGGTTGCCTCGCACTTCCAAAAACACCTTGCCCAAATACTCGCCGACGACACCCAACGCCAAGGACTGCATGCTGGAGATAAACAGGATCAGAAACACGAGCGACGCCCAACCGGGAACGGTTTCTCCCGAAAGCCACTGGAAAAAGAAGTAGCCCGCCAAGGACAGGCATCCGAAGAACATGCCGACCCCGAGAAAAAACACGATGCGAAGAGGATGCGTCGATTGCGATGTGATGCCGTTCAGCGCCAGACTGATCATCTTGCGTAAGGTGTATTTGGTTTCTCCGCCGATACGCTCTTGCCGCTCGTAGTAGACCTTCGCCGTGCGAAAGTTCATGCGCGACACCAGTCCGCGCAGATAGATATGACGCTCTCGGTAGAGCGCGAGCGCACGCAAGCTGCGTTGGCTCATCAAGCGAAAATCCGCCTCGTTCTCCGCCGGCACGCGAAAGAAGAAGCGCAGCGAGAAATAAAATAAGCTCGCGCTCCATCGCTTTAAGACGGGATCGCTGCGCCTGTCCTTGCGGATCGCCGAGACAATATCCACCTCGCCTTTTTGCGCGATCTCCAGCATGCGCGGAACGAGCGATAGGTCGTCTTGCAAGTCGGCGTCCAGAGAAATTGTCCAGTCGCACGCTCCTACCTGCCTGACAAGTCCTGCGTAGAGGGCAATCTCACGCCCGCGGTTGGCGATGAACCTCAAGCCGCAAACGCGATTCTTGGCAGCATTCTTGACAGCATTTTTGCGAAAAGAGCGCAAAACTTCCCAAGTGCCATCGTTGGAGCCATCGTCGCAAAAATACAGGTAGCTGGAAGGGTGCGCCAAGCTTCGTCGTTCAAGCATCGCCAGCAGCTCCAGCAGCTTGGGGACGCTTTTTTTCAACGCCTCCTCCTCGTTGTAGCAAGGCAAGACAAAAGCAACGCGAGGGGCGACGCGCGGAGAAGAACGCAGCTTCTTGTTCGTCTTGCTCTTGTCGTCTGTTCGAGGACGGTCGGTCACGAGGAAACTCCTTGGCAAGGCGGGTAAGGAAAGGTCTTTGTCAAGCAAGCATGCCGATGCTAACACATTTTGCGCGTGCGGGTGGCGTTACGAAGTCGCGTTGTCACAGCAGGATCCATGCTGCGATTCCCAAGAAGCTGAAAAATCCGAAGATGTCGGTGCAAGTGGTGAGGATGATGCTGGAACCGACGGCGGGGTCTTGGTCGAGGCGTTGCAGGCAGAGCGGCGTGCAAACACCGACGATTCCTGCCAGCAAGATGTTGGCGCCCATGGCAACGAAAAGGACGAGGGACAGGGCTACGTCGTCGAACCACCACCAGACGACGATTCCGGTGAGCGCCGCGAACAGCATGCCGTTGATGAGGTTGAGCAGGCATTCTTTGCCGATCAGCCTTCGCACATTGCGTCCGCGGATTCGTTGCAGCGCGAGCGATCGGACGGTGACGGCGAGGGTTTGTGTGCCAGCGTTGCCTCCCATGGAGGCGACGATGGGCATGAGGACGGCAAGGGCGACGAGCTGCTCGATGGCTTGGGCGAAGCCTGCCACGACACGCGACGCGAAGAAAGCGGTGAGCAAGTTGAGCGCGAGCCACGGCACGCGCGAGCGTAGGATTTGAACGAGGTCGGCGTAGAAGTCGTGAGCGCTGACCCCTGCCAAGTTGAGAATGTCTTCTTCGTTGCGCTCTTCGATGATTTCGACGACATCGTCGACGGTGACGGACCCGCAGAGTCTGCCGCGTTCGTCGACGACAGGCACTTCGACCAGTCCGTACTTGTGAAAGAGGTTGGCGACCTGGTCTGTGTGCATACCGACCTTGATGACATGGGCTTCCTGCTCTGCGATGTCCATCGCCAGGGTGGAGCGCTTCGAGGCGAGTAGCCGCGAGACGGGCACCGTGCCGACCGGACGCAAGCTCGGCGAGACGAGGATGATCGCGTAAAAAGATTCGCGCATTTGCGCGCCACGCGCTTTGGCTGCGCGAAAGTAATCGATGATCTGTCCGACCGCCCAATGTTCGGGGACGGTGGCGATCTCGCGGCGCATGAGCCTGCCTGCGCTGTCTTCGGCATAGCCCAGCCCCTGTCGAATCAACAGGCGAGTTTTCGGCAGCAAGAGGTCGAGCAAGCGATGACTGGTCTCGGAGGGCAAGGTTTCAAACAGCTCGACCAAATCATCCGTCTGCAACGAAGAGAGCATGCTCGTCAAACGCGCCTTCGGCAGCAAGTCGACGACATCGGACAAAAGGCTCGGCTCGAAATGGGTGAGCGTGTCGGGCAGCAAGCCGTCTCCCAGCACGCGTAACGCGATGCGACGTTCGTCGGGCGCAAGCTCGCTCAAGAGTTCCGCCTGGTCTTCGGCGTAGAGGTCTGACAACAGAGCTGCGATACGCCTGCGACGAGGCTCTGCAAGCAGCTGCGGCAGAGATTGACGCAAGCTCTCGCGTTTCTCCTCGTAGTCGCCTTGTGATCCCTTTTGTGCTTCTTCCGTAGATGAGCCTTGTGATTCTTTTGGTGATTCTTTTGGCGCGAGCGGATTCTCCGTCATGGTTTGTCAGCTGCGGCGCAGCCTTTGTTGCGCGTCGACGACCGCGACCGCCGTCATGTTGACGATGCCTTGGACATCGGTCGAGTTCGAAACGATATGCGCCGGGTAGGCGCATCCGCGCAGCATGGGCCCGACGACCTTGCCGTCCGCCAAGATTTTCAGCGCGTTGTAGGCGATGTTGCCGCTGTTCAAATCGGGAAGGATGAGCAGGTTCGCCTGCCCTTTTAGCTTGCTTGCAGGAAAGAGTTTGTTGCGCAATCGCTCGTCGAGCGCGGTGTCGGCTTGCATTTCGCCGTCGACCTCTAGTTCGGGATAGCTTGCGTGCAACTGCGCGACCGCCTCGCGCATCCTTTGCGCCGAGATATCGTCGTGCGATCCGAAGTTCGCGCTCGACAAGAGTGCAACCTTGGGCTCCAAGCCGAACTTTCGCACCTCTGCGGCTGCCAAGAGCGTCATGGTGACGAAATCCTCGACGTTGTTGGCGCTGCCGATGTGCGTATCTGCCAAGAAGATGTTCGCCTTGGGCGTCACCAACAGGGTGAGCGAAAGCATCTTCGGACAATCGCTGAGCGTTCCCAGTACCTGATCGATATGGCGCAGGTGATGTCGATAGGGTTTGACCGCTCCGCAAAGCATGGCTTCTGCTTCGCCTCGGCGCACCATCAAGGCTGCGATCACCGTGTTCTCGGTGCGCACCGCCGTCTTGGCTGCGTCCTGCGTGACGCCGCGCCGCCCTAAGAGATCGTGGTAGAGCTGCCAGTACTCGCGGTAGCGAGGATCGGATTCAGGATCGCAAACCTCCACCCCTTCTTTTGCATCCGAATCCAAGCCTAGATCCAGTCCGTAGCGTTTTGCCCTTGCCTGCAAGACGCTGCGTCGTCCGATCAGGATGGGTTTCGCCAGCTGTTCTTCCAGCAAGGTAGCGACGGCTTGCAAGACATGGGGTTCTTCTCCTTCGGCGAAGACGACTCTGCGCGGGTCGGTGCGCGCCTGTTCCATGAGGGGGCGCATGACGAGTCCTGAGCGATGAATGAATTGCATCAAACTACGTTTGTAGTCGTCGAAATCGTTGATAGGTTTCCTTGCCACGCCTGTCGTCATCGCCGCCTTGGCGACCGCGGGAGCGATGGCGAGCATCAAGCGCGGATCCAGGGGTTTGGGGATCACGTATTCTGCGCTGAAGCTCATGTCGTCTGTTCCGTAGGCTTGCATCACGATTGCCGGCACGGGCTGTTTTGCCAAATCGGCGAGCGCGTTCACGCATGCGGTTTTCATAGCGGTGTTGACGGCGGTGGCTTCCACATCCAAGGCGCCGCGAAACAGGAAAGGAAAGCACAGGACATTGTTGACCTGGTTGGGATAGTCGGAGCGTCCTGTCGCGACGATGGCATCGGGCTTGACGCGTTGCACCTCTTCGGGTCGAATTTCGGGATCGGGGTTTGCCAATGCCATGACGATGGGATTTTCTGCCATCGTTGCGATTTGTTCGGGCGATACGGCGCCCGCGACGGACAGCCCGATGAAAAGCTGTGCGCCTTCAAGGGCTTGCGACAGGGTGGTGAGGGTTGTTTCGGAGGCGAAACGAGATTTTTCACTCGATAGATCGTTGCGCGCTGTGCTGATAATGCCTTTGGAATCGCAAACGAGAAGGTTTTTGCGGTTCATTCCCATCTCGCTCAGCAGATTGATGCAGGCGGTTGCTGCCGCCCCTGCGCCCAACATGACGACTTTGGTCTCGTTGAGCTTTCTTCCGACGAGTTCCAGCGCGTTTTTCACGGCGGCGGCGACGATGATGGCGGTACCGTGTTGGTCGTCGTGGAAGACAGGAATTTTCATGCGCTCTTGCAGTTTTGTTTCGATAGCGAAACATTCTGGAGCGCGGATATCTTCAAGGTTGATTCCGCCGAAGGAGGGTTCCAGCGCGGCGACGATGTCGATGAACTTTTCGGGGTCGCGTTCGTCGACTTCCAGATCGAAGACATCGATATCGGCGAACTTTTTGAAGAGGACGGCCTTTCCTTCCATGACGGGTTTCGCGGCGAGCGCGCCGATGGCGCCCAAGCCGAGCACGGCGGTGCCGTTGCTGATAACGGCGACCAAGTTTCCGCGCGCGGTGAGTTCGAAGGCTTGCGCCGGGTTTTCTTGGATGGCGAGGCAGGCGGCGGCGACCCCCGGCGAGTAGGCGAGCGCGAGGTCGCGTTGCGTTTCCATCGGCTTGGTCGGCACGATGGCGAGCTTGCCGGCGGGGGCGGCGCGATGGTAGGCGAGCGCCGCTTTGCTGAGGGTGGCGGCTTCGCGCGCTTTCTTCGGACTCTGCACAGTCATCGTGTCACAGCCATCATGTTACAAGTTACAAGGGATCAAGAGAAAAGGGTTAGGGTGGGGCATGCGGTCGAGAAGACTCGAACTTCCACGGGGTCTCCCCCACAGCGACCTCAACGCTGCGCGTCTACCTGTTCCGCCACGACCGCATCGCCTT
>JABAAA010000007.1 GCA_014239005.1 Alphaproteobacteria bacterium
TCCAACATCTTCGCCGTGATATCATACTCTTTTTCCGTCATGTCCGTCGCCCGAAAACCCACGCTTTTGGATTGACAAACTGAAACAACGCAGCCTCGTAAAAACGCAACGGTCTGCCTCTGTCCTTACCCTTGTCCGAACTCATCGAAGAACCAAAAATGCGCCACGACAAATATAACAAATAACAAAAACCCACAACCTTCAATCCCTGATGCATCAAAGGATAACGCACAAAAATCTCTCCTAAACTCAAACATGTCACCATCACTTGAACAATATGTCCAAAAGCAATGCCCAACATATGAGGAATCGTCCGCACAAAACCAAAGTTCACCCCCGATGCCGTCAACATCACATTGTTCGGACCAGGCGTGGACCCCATTAACACGCAATACAACGCCAAAGCAACGTAATCGATCACGATGCCTGTCTCACCGCAGAGCTTTGTACAAGCCTCGTCTCATAACCTCGCCGCGGATTGTTAGGGATCAACAACGACAAGAGGAGCGAAAACAACGCCAGCACTGCTCCAAAAAGAAAGACCCGCCCCGGCGAGACAAGCCACACAAAGCCCAGCGTCACAGGTAGAACAACCGCAGCAATGTGGTTGATCGTAAAGCCAACCGCAGCAGAAGCGGAAATATCCTCAGGACGCGCGATATGACGGAAATAACTGTTCATCGCAATCGTCAGCGAGAAAAAAATATGATCAAGCAAATATAACGCGCCGGCAACGCGTGCATCGCTCACCACGACATAACCCGAGAAGACGAACAGCAAACCGCTGTACTCCAGCAAAAGAGCATTGCGCTCTCCCCATCGCTCGATGAGCCGGCCCGCGTAAGGAGCCAACCATATCTGCAAAATGTTGTTCGCCAAAAACAACAGAGCAACTTCGCCAACCGAATAGTGAAACTTCTCGACCATCAGAAAGCCCGCGAACACCACGAAAATCTGCCGACGCGCACCGCTCATCAAGGTCAAGGCATAGTAAAGCCAATACTGCTTGCGCAAAACAGGCTTCTTCGCCTGCTCTACCGGCGCTTTGATATCAGGGAACACAAGCACGATGAACAACACGATCACAAGCGTGATCCCGCCGCACATCATATACAGAGGTTTGTAGGAAAGCTCCAACACCTCGCTTGCAAACCACAGCATGGTGAAAACCCCGACCGCGCCCAAAGATTTCGAACCAATCTGCCGTCCCAACTTGCGCGCCGACTGACTGCTCTTGAAGCTGTTCCAAACCGTCGCAAGCTGCATGGCCTCGAAGTAGTGAAAGCCGATGCTCATCAACACCGTCGTCGCATACAAGCCCAGCACGGAAGGAAAAAAGCCCGTCACCGAAACCATCACCGCGAGCAACGTGAGGGCGAGAACAGCCAATCGAGACTCGCGCATGAACAAAAGAATGAAAATCGCCGTAAATGCTAAAAATCCAGGAACCTCACGCAGAGTCTGGAGAATGCCGATCTCGCGCCCGCTAAAGCCCACGACATCGATCGAAAAGTTGTTAAGAAGCCCCATCCACCCGTAGAACGAAAACGGCATCGCAAACGCAAGAAGACGAATGCGATTCTCAAGCGTGCACCATTTGCTCAACGAGGAAGAAAAAGAAGACAAAAACATAGCACCAGTGTAAGACAAACCCACACAATAGTGCTAGCGATTAACAGACGACCTCGCCCGCTTCACCGAAATCCCGCCTGAGCTCGTCGCGTACAACACCACCGCGTGCGCCGATGTCAAGGCGTGCTTGTCCAAGACAATGTCTCGACACAGGTTTTCTCCCCTGCCGCGCCTCGTACGGTCGCACACAAAGCGCACTCCCTCGCCCCCCGCCTCCAACAGCCCTCCCCTCGTTCGACCGCGACAGCGATGTGCTCCCTCCTCGTTCTTCGCGCAACGAAACAGTCCTGCAGCAGTCTCGATCTCGACAAGGTTTCCTGCAGCCTTGCGTCGCGGCAGTCCTCCCGAATATTGCACCCATTGCCCGTACTCGAAACTTTCCTGCCATCCTCCGAACCGCCAGTAGACACCGCTCTTGCTCTGCAACCACAAACTCTCTCCCTCGCCGCCCAGCAACGCCAACGGAGAGGGGGTGTGATGCCAGACAAGAAAAGCGAGCGCGACCATCATCCATCCCAAGCGAAACAGAACCTTCCTGCCCGCGCCGAACACGACGAAGACCAACCCTGCCGAAACAGCCACAAGAAACAGCAACGGCGGTTGTTCGATGCGATAGACGGCATCGGGCAAGGAGGCGGTCCACTCGGCAACCCCGAGAATCCACCGCAGTCCCCACCCCATCACCGTCAGCGCGAAGGACTCCAACCCCAAGGGCATGAGCAAAAGTGCCAAGGCGCCGGAGGGCAAGACGACCGCGCCCAAAAGAGGCACGGCGAGAAGATTTGCAAGCATCCCGTATTGTGCAATCCGCCCGAAGTGGTAGAGAACAAACGGTGCTGTTGCGAGACTGGCGACCGCCGTTGTTAGCGACAGCAAGACGAGCGAGTTCAGGACAAAAGGCAGCTTATGCAGCCGCGCACGATACGGCGAGTGAGAAAAAGCTTCGTAGAAGGCGACCAAGGCTGCGGCGGCGGTGAACGACATGTGAAAACCCGCACCGACGATGCTTTCAGGAGAAAGCGTCAGCACGACGAGCGCGGCAAGAGCCACAACCCGCAACGAGAGTGCCGCGCGGTCGCACAGAACGGCGACGAGGACGAGTCCGCTCATCACAAAGGCGCGCTGCGTCGGAAGGGTGGCGCCGGCGAGCAGCATGTAGGCGAAGGCGGCGAGCAATGCCAGCACGGCAGCCACCTTCTTCACCGAAAAGGACTGGCTCAAACGCGGGAAGAAAGAAAAAAACCTCCTCACAAGCACAAAAAGACCGAAGGCAAAAAGACCCAAATGCAACCCCGAAATCGCAAGAATATGCGCAAGACCCGAATCGCGAATATGATGCAGATCGCTGCGTGCCACCGCATCGCGATCGCCGATCAACAGGGCGCGCGCCATCGCAGCGTCGCGTCCCATCCGTTCGTCCAACCGCGTCCCTACCGCATGGCGCAAACGCGCGAGACCAAGATACGAAGAATACGAAGGACGAGAAAGGTTACCTTCGATGCTCGCCCGCCCTTCTAAAAAACGCTCCTCGACAAGACGATAGGGTTGCTTCACCGCGCCGTAGGCATCGATCCCTCGAAAACGCGCGTGACGACGAATATCCAACCCCTGCGGCAACAAGGCTGCAGAAGGCGCAAGCAGGCGCGCCACAACCTCGATGCGACTGCCTAACGGCGGGGGCGCTCCGCCACCCCAGTAGCGCAACGAAACCCTTCGCAGCATCGAAGCCGTCTCCAAGTCGCTCGCAACATCGTCCAAAACCAGACGCGTGCCGCGCTTGCGTCCGGACAGAAAAACAACGCGTCCTGAAAGCAAAATCTTGTCGTGGTCTTCGGTCAAAAGGCTCGCGCCCGTCGTGCTGTCGCGCCACTCCATGCGCCCCGCCCCGCACACGCCCGCCATCAGCAACAGCAACACGAAGCCCATCGTCGAACGAAGACGCTCGTCCTTCCAGCCGCCTGCCCGTCGCAAAAACATCCACAGAACGCACAAGGCAAGCACAAGAACGCTCGCCACCCACAGAAAACGCGGCGAGCTTGTCATCGCTAGCAGGATCCCGCAGGCGAACGCGCAGACCGCCCAGACGATTCGGTCGACCGCAGGCGATACTGTCGGCGGTCGTGTCATCCGAAATCAGACGTCGAGTTGCGCTTCGACGAGGTGACGGACGCGCGCCAACGGATGATCCTGTTGGTGCAGGCAGCGAGCAAGGATGTTCTTCTCTTCCGCACGAGCCAGCTTGTCGAGCAACGGAAAGGGATCGAGCAGAGGGCGGGTGGCACTTTGCTCCAACGCCTCGTACGCGCTCGCGTTCGCCATGGCGAGCGTCGGCAGACGCGGCGGGTCGGTACAGAACAGACGATCGCTGTAGAGCGAGAAGGCGGAGAACAGAAAGCGCGCGAGCGCCGCCAGCCGCAGTTCGGATAGGTCGAAGCCGCTGATGTCCAACAACAGCGTGCGGTGTGGAAAGAGCAAACGCACGCCGAGGCGTAGCGTCTCGTCAGGCACGGGGTGGGGGCGGTCGCTGGCGACGAAGAAGAGCAGTTCTTGGGGAGCGACCAACGCGTCGGGGTCTAGCGATCGTTGTGCTTCTTGCCAAGCCTGTTCGGGGCGCGCTTCGCGGCGGAGCAGCACGCCCAGCATGCGTCCTTCGTGCGATGCGCTTTCGCGCACGAAGAGGATTCCCGCCTCTTCGAGACAACGCACGACCTGTTCGCGCGTCCGTCGCCGCACGCTTTCTCTGCCGTGTTCGAGCTCGTTGAGGGTGGAGAGCGAGAGGCGCGCAGAGTGAGCCAGCGTCGATTGCGAGACGCCCAGCAACACGCGAGCGGCGCGCACTTGCGCTCCGATATCGACAGCGAAGAGCTTGTCCGAGCCCTCGAGCGCTGCTCGGGAGAGTTCCGAAGCGAAGGACATGCAAGCGATGCTACAACAACACGAGGCAAGGAAGGGTGCTTTTGTCGCCAAAAGCGCTTCTTGACCTCGGCGCCAAGCGAGGCTATAGGTGAGGGGTATGACAACGGTCAACCTTGCGTGTCGCGAAGGACATACCTTCGAAGCGTGGTTCCGCTCGAAGGCGGAGTTCTCTCGTCAGCACTCGGCGGGGCTGGTCGCTTGTCCCTGGTGCGGCGAGCGCGAGATCGAACGTCGTCCGAGCGTGCCGAATGTCATACGCGCGCGCGGCAGAGATGCACGACAGGGGCAAGGCGGCGGCACAAGCTTGACCGAGGGCTCTCCCTCGCCTTCGATGCGCTCTTTCGCCAGTGCCTTGCGTGCCGTTCACCGTTACATCGAACGCACTTGCGACGATGTGGGCGACCGCTTTGCCGTCGAGGCGCGCAGAATGCACGAGCAACACGAAGCGCGCGAAGAACAAGGGGAGATTTCAAAAGAGCGGGCTCTCGCCGAACAAGGAGCGGAGAAAGCAGAACAGGCAGCGGAGCGCGGTATCTACGGTCAGGCGACGGTGGAAGAGGTGCAAGCCTTGGAGGAAGACGGCATTTCCGTCTCAAGCCTGCCGCCCTTGCCGAGCCGCTACAACTGAACGGATAGGTGGGGAGGAACGACGCGCATGGAAAAGCAGAAAGGGCAGGACAAGGACAAGGAGGAGGACAAGGAGAAGGAAGACGCAGAAACGCTACCCTCGTTTCGCTCGCGGATTTTTTTGTTGCGCCACGCGGAGGTCTCGTACGTGACGGAGGAAGGCACTCCGGTGGTGGAAACGGATTCCGTTCCCCTCACCGAGCACGGACGGGCGCAGGCGAAAGGGGTGGCAGATGTGTTGCGTTCGGTGATGTTTGACAGGGTGTTGTGTTCTCCGTTGTTGCGAACGCAGGAGACGGCGAAGATTGTTGTGGGGGGCAGGGAGCATGGTCAGGGAATCGAGACCTTGGCAGGGTTGCGTGAGATCGCGGAGGGCGATTACGACAACATTCCAGACGGAGAAAAGCGACGCGAGCTGTCGTACGCATACGAGCGTGCGGGGGAGGAGAAAGCTTGTTATGCAGGGGGAGATTCGTATGTGGCGTTTGCCGAACGGGTTAGAAAGGTCTTTTTTCCTTTGTTGGAGGGGGATTGGCGCAATATGTTGATCGTTGCGCACGACGCGGTGAATCGTGTGATGTTGGCTTCGGCATTGACGGGGGGGCGTGATTTGATGTCTGTTTTGCAGCTGTTGCCGAAGTTGGAGCAGGATTACGGGTGCTTGAATTTGATCGAGGTTGACAGGCGTGACGGTGAAATTTTGATGAGGGTCAAGATGATGAATATGACGGGGTACGATTTGGGAAAGGGGGGGCTGTGTTGGACGAGTATGGAGCGGGCCTTTGCAGGATGGCTGGGCGTGGGGTAAAGTTTTTTAATAGCGGCGTTAGAAAATGAGTTCGATGTTACTTGTGCGTGTCTGCCGCTTCTTGCCTCCGCTTTTGGGAGAGTACGCTTTGTTTTATCGGACGCGCACGAGCCATATCATGGAATGCATACCGCAAGCCGTATGCTGTTGCCTTGCGCTATCCATGATACTTGCGTGCTTACAAGTTATTGATTTTTCTGCTTGTTATTTTTGATGCGTTGTTCCCAATCGTTGGCAATTTTCTTCGCTACTGTGATTTGCCCCGCTGTTAATTTCATCGCAATTCCATTTCTTCCGACCCTTGCAATTTTATCTCCTTTCTTGGTGGCAAGTGAAAACAAAGCATAAGCAGTAAGCAAATCTTTTTTAACACCATAGCCATTAGTATACAAGAAAGCTAATCGATGGAGAGCCCAAAGAAAAACACCTTGCTCCACTGCCTTACGATACCATAGGGCAGCTTGTGTATAATTTTGCTCAACACCTTTTCCATAATCATACAGGCTTCCTAAATTATTTTGTGCTTCAGCATCTCCTTGTTCCGCTGCCTTATGATACCACTCAGCGGCTAGTGAAGCGTTTTTTGGAACATCGAGCCCCAATTCATATATCACGCCTAAACTGCTTTGCGCCTTAGCGTGTCCTTGTTCTGCTGCTTGATGGAATAAAGCAAAGGCTTCGGTGTAATTTTTTTCGTCAAGAAGCTTGTTTGCTTGCTGGAAAACTTCTTCTATGCTCTCTCCGTGCGCGTTAGGTACAAAAGACAGCGACAGCGGCAAGGCAAAAGCAAAAGCAAGTGCCGAAACAAAAACTGCCAAAAGGCGAAAGAACGGACGGGACATGGAAAAACTCCTATATGTTCCTATATGTATAGAGGGGTGAATTGTGCGTCGATCTCCAAAAGTAGCAACATCTTCGTTTCTTGACAACAAAAAACAGACAGCACACCACCTAACCTACTCGCCTACCCTCTCTTCTGCAACACCTCGTCCAGCCACCCGACCCGCATCTGCGGCACCGAGCGCAACAACTTTTGCGTATAAGCATCCTTGCTCTTCTCGATCTCCGAGCCCGCGCCGTACGACAACACACGCCCCCCCTGCATCACCATGATGTCGTCCGAAATCGCACGCACCAACCCCAAATCGTGCGAGATAAAAATATACGCCATCCCCAATTTCTTCTGCAAATCCAACATCAATTCCACAATACCCTTCGCAATCAATCGATCTAACGCAGAGGTGATCTCGTCACAAACAATAATATCAGGCTCCGCCGCCAACGCGCGCGCGATGCATACCCGTTGCTTCTGACCACCAGACAACTCCGCAGGAAAGGCATCCGCCACCTTCAAGTCTAACTCGCACGACGACAACAACTCGTTCAAACGATGTTCGCGCTCTGCGGGACGGCGCTGCGGGAAAAAATACGACAAGGGACGACCCAACGCCTCCCGGATCTTCTGTCGAGGATTCAACGCCGAGTCCGGAATCTGCGAGACCAACTGAACACGCCGCAACTGCTCCTTGCTGCGACGTTTCAACCGCCTCGGCAGCTCCTCGCCCCCCAACCACAAACTCCCTTCGCGCGAAGGCAACAAACCCGTCACAACACGAGCCAGCGTCGACTTGCCACAGCCCGATTCTCCCACGACACCCAAAATCTCATGCTCGCTAACATCAAAGCGAACCCCCTCTAAAATACGCGTACCGCCTCCGTACCCCGCATCCAACCCCTCGCCGCGCAACAACACTCCCGCGCCCTTCTTCGTGCCACGACCGCGTGGACGCTGCACTTGATACACGGAAAGCAACTCCTTCGTGTAAGGACGTTGCGGCTTTGTCAACAGAGAAGACGTCTCGTTCTCCTCCACCAACATCCCGTCCTTCAACACCATGATCCTGTCGGCAACCTGCGCAACAACCGCCAAGTCGTGCGTGATATACAACGCGCTCGTCGAGCCTTGTGCGCGGATGTTCTTCTTGATCGTCGCCAAAACCTCGATCTGCGTCGTGACATCCAACGCCGTCGTGGGCTCGTCGAAGACGATCAGCTGCGGCTCGCACAGCATCGCCATCACGATCATCGCACGTTGCAACTGACCTCCGGAAGCCTGATGCGGAAAACGATCCCCGAAACGATCAGGCTCAGGAAGATCGAAACGACGAAACAACGACACCATGCGACGTTTCGCCTCCTGCCTCGAGAAAGTCGCATGGCAACGCGCGCCCTCCGTGATCTGCGCACCAAGACGATGCGCAGGGTTGAACGCCGCCGCTGCCGATTGCGCAACATAAGCCATTCGCACCCCACGCAACGACGAAAGCATCGCCTCGTCGTTGTGTTGCAAAATAAGATCGTCGAAACGAACGACTCCCTTGTCGTAACGGCAACCCGTGCGCTGGTAGCCGAGCGCAGCCAATCCCAAGGTTGATTTGCCCGCTCCCGATTCGCCGATCAATCCCAGCACCTCGCCCCTTTTCAACCGCAGCGTCAGACCCTTCAGCAGCGGCGGAGCGTCGGGCTGCCGCGAAGAAACGATGTTCAACCCCGCGATATCCAACACAAGGTCGTTCGTGCGCTCTCTGCGGGCATCGTTACGAGCAAGGGGGGGGTGCTTGGGCTTCGAGATTGCCATGGCTCAACCTTGGCTCAAACCTCCGGTGCAGCGCTACGCACGCGTGCAGCGCGAGCAAGCAGCCAGTCGACGATGATGTTGACGCAGATCGTCGTCAGCGCGATCGCCGCCGCAGGCACGAGGGCGACCGGCAACGAGAGCGCATTCTCCTTCACCATCGATCCCCAGTCCGCCTCAGGGGGCTGGATGCCCAGCCCCAAGAAGCTGAGCGCACTCAAGAAGAGAATGGCAAAGCCGAAACGCAATCCGAACTCCGCCAACATCGGTGGCAGAACATTCGGAAGAACCTCGCGGCGCATCAGCCATCCTAGCTTCTCGCCGCGCAAACGCGCCGTCTCCACATAGGGCATCACCACGATATCTTGCGCAAGCGAGCGCGAAAGACGATAGACGCGAGTCGAATCCAACACCGCGATGATGACGACGAGAATTCCCTTGGAAACATCGAGCAGTGCCAAGACGATCAAAGCCAAGATCAAGCTGGGAAAAGCCATGATGATCTCGACGATGCGCGAGAGCAAGACGTCCACCCAACGTCCGACCAACGCCGACAGGAAACCAAAGAAGGTGCCGAGCAGAAATCCCAGCGAGGTTGCCAAGAAGGCGAGCGCCACCGTCAACCTGCCCCCCTTCATGATGCGCGTCAGCATGTCTCTGCCGAGCACATCGGTGCCGAGCGGGTGTTGCCACGAGATGCCCTCCCACACATCTCCGATCGGCGCAGAGTAGTTGTACGGACTGAACGAAGGTCCTACCAGCAGGATGAGCAGAATCAGAAACAGAACGCTCACGCTGATGCGTGTGAACCCGCTCATCGAGCGCCACAACAGGCGCACCTGCTTGCTTGTGTTACGCAGCGACCGCATGGCGCAACTTCGGGTTGGCGAGCAACGAGATCAGGTCGGCGGTCAGATTCAGGACGATGTAGGTCGTGGCGAAGATCAGGCTGCACGCCTGTATGACGGGAATGTCGCGCGAGCTGATCGAATCGACCATGAGCTTGCCGAGTCCAGGGTAATTGAACACAGTCTCCACTACGATCACGCCGACAACAAGGTAGGCGAGATTGATCACGATCACATTGGCGATCGGCGCAATCGCGTTCGGCAGCGCATGCACCAGCAGGATGCGTCGGCTGGAAAGACCTTTCAGACGAGCCGTCTCGATGTAGGGGTCTTCC
The DNA here is from genome assembly GCA_014239005.1 of Alphaproteobacteria bacterium. Classification (GTDB taxonomy): domain Bacteria; phylum Pseudomonadota; class Alphaproteobacteria; order JABAAW01; family JABAAW01; genus JABAAW01. Next base: position 9,802 of record JABAAA010000007.1, read on the forward strand.
AATACCGAGATGAGCGCAGCCCTCGTCAGACGCATCATGTGACCGAAGCAGGCGAACAGCAGCGTGACGCAGGGCAGGAAGATGGCATGGACAACCTCGGCGAAAGACATGGAGGGCGTCGTCAGCATGACAGCAGGAAACCATCCCAGCTTGACGGCGAAGAAGAAGGCGAGAAAGTAGCCCGTGAAAAACTCAGGCGGCGAGATGACAACGACCGCAGCGGTGTTGACCGCTCGATCGAAGGTGCTGTCGCGCCACAGCGTGCATAGCATGCCGACCAACAGCGCGAGCGGCACCGCCATGCAGGCCGTCGTGAGCGCGAGCAAAAGCGTTCGTTGCAACCGTTTGCCGATCAGCTGGCTGATGGGTCTTTGCGTTGCAAGCGAGCGTCCGAAATCGAAACGTGCTGCGGCAGCCAGCCATTCGAGATAGCGCTCCTGCGGCGGGCGGTCGAGCCCCAGCTCTTTGCGCAACGCTTCTACGGCTTCAGGAGTCTTCGCTTGTCCGAAGACGACGCTGGCAAGATCCCCGGGCAAGAGCTCGGTTGCCGAGAAGATAAGAACCGAAATGATCCACAGGCAGACAATCCCCCAAAAGACGCGCGTTGCCAGCAAACGAACGACAGCCACGACTCCCTCTCCCTACGCTACTAGCGTTTGAGACTAGCGTTTTAGACTAGCGTTTGAGCGCAACCCCGCCCCCCCTCCTCTGGAGGAAGAGCGGGGCTGCTAGTTGTCGGATCAGCTTTTGTCTTCTACGCGCACATAGAGCGCGGCTTCGTAGTCGCCGAAGACGGTCGGGATGAAGGGATATCCTTTGACATCGTTGCTGGCGGCGTCCAAATAGTCGTTGAAGATGGGGATCACCGATCCGCCTTCTTCGACCATCAGCCGTTGCATCTCGCCGTAGATTTCCTTCCTCTTCTTCGGGGCGGTCGTGCGTTTCCCTTCGTCGAACAGCTTGTTGAACTCGGCGTTGTCCCAAAAGGTCTCGTTCCACGCGCTCGAGGGATGATAGCCGATCGCGAACATCTGCCCGGCAGCGGGGCGACCGCTCCAGTAGCTGAAGGACCAGGATTTTTGCATCCACACCTTGTCCCAATAGCCGTCCTCAGGCGTGCGAATCACTTTGATATTCAGCCCTGCCTGCTTCGCGCTTTCCGCAAACAGTTGCGCCGCAGAGACGGCGTTGGCGAACGCTGCGTTCGATACATGCAGAGGGATGGGGCCTTCAAACCCTGCCTTCTTGATATGGAACTGCGCTTTGTCGGGATCGTATTCTCGTTGCGCAACCTTGCTGTTGTAGAACTGATCGCTTTCCGAGATGGGCTGATCGTTGCCGACAGAGCCGTAGCCGAAGAGAATTTTCTCCACCATCTCTTCACGTTTCACCGCGTACTTCAGCGCGAGACGAACATCGTTGTTCGAAAATGGCTCTTTGCGCACGTCCATCGGGATCGTGTAGTGCCCTTTGCCTGATACGCGCAGGAGTTGCAGGTTGTCGTCTTCCACGATGCCGGGCGCGGCGGAGGCGGGAATCTTGGCGATCAGATGCACATCGCCTGTCTTCAGCGCGTTCACACGCGACGACGAGTCGTTGATCACTTGGTATTCGATCGAGGCGGAGAAGCCTTTGCGATCGGCATCGAAGAAGTTTTCGAAACGTTGGAAGCCTGTCGAGACGCCGGGTTCGAAGTATTCCAGCTTGTAGGGGCCGGTGCCGATGCCATCGTTGCGGTTCGCTCCTTTGGGCAGCATGGCGAAGCCCGTTTCGTTGAAAACGACGGGCAGGTCGGCGTTGGGCTCTTTGAGCTTGATCGTGACCTCGTGTTTGCCGTCGCCGGTGGCTTTGATTTCGTCGATTGTATTCGCCATGCCTTTCACGGGCGATTTCGAAGTGCCAGAGCGAATCGTGTCGATCGTGGCGATCACATCTTCGGCGGAAAACGATTTGCCGTTGTGGAACTCGACGCCTTTCTTGAGCTTGAAGACCCAGTTCTGCGCGTCGTCCGATTCCCACGATTCGGCGAGCGAGCCGATGATTTCGCCGTCTTCGTTTTGTTGCACAAGAAAGCTGGCATAGGAGCGTGCGTTGGCGAACTCGCCGGTTGCTGTGGAGAAGGAAGGATCGAGCACGGAGGTCGAGTTGACACCGTCGATGCCCACTTTCAGGTGGCCACTGGTTTTCTTTCCGCTGCTGCAAGCGGAGAGCAGGGGTGCGGTGCCGCCGAGCGCCAGCACGCCCGCGATTGAGGCACTGCCTTCGACGAAGCGGCGGCGAGAGGGATCGGTCACATCAAGATGTTGTTTGGGGGGGGTCTTTTCGGACATGGTGTTCTTCTCCTTGGAGATCATGAGTAGCGGCTGTATTCGAGCAGTTTTGTCGAAGCTTTTGTGTTGCTTTTGCCTAATGCTCACAGATTGCTTGACAAACATCAAGCCTTAAGTCTAGAGCCTTCGAGTGACTTCTGTCAAGGGTTTTCGTGCAAGAATTTTCAAGATTTTTTATGTTGCGCAAGTTTTTGCAGATCGCGGATTTGCACCTCGGCATGGGGGTTGCCGCGGGTGGGGAGGGGGGGGGGCGCGAGCGCGAGGTGCGGCGGAGGTTTCGTGCGTTGGTTTCGCACATGGCTCGTTGGCATGCCGATGCGGTCTTCTGTGTTTGTCTGGGAGATATTGCGCATCGCGGGGATGCGGAGGCTTATGCGTTTTTCAAGCGCGAGGTTTCCCATCTTCCGTTTGAGTGTCGGGTTTTGCTTGGCAATCACGATGCTTGGAGAACTTTCTCCGAGGCTTTTCCTGAAAGCATCGAGGGGGGATTCGTTCAATCGGCGATCGAAGACGAGGCGGGGGTGTTTCTGTTGTTGGACAGCGTGGCGCGAGCGAAGGACGGCTCGCTACTCACGCACGTCGAGGGGGAGCTTTGCGCAGCGAGGCTTCGGTGGCTGCGCGAGAAGTTGGCGATGTATGCGGGGCGGGATGTGTTTGTGATGATGCATCATCCGCCTTGTTCGTTGGACGTTTGGGAGTGCGAGGGCTTTGGCGGGGAGAGGGAGTTTCGCACCTTGTTGGAGCAGCACGGGCGAGTGCGCTATGTTTTTTGTGGTCATTATCATCGACCGATGTCGGGAATGTGGGGGGGGACGGGGTTGAGTTGTTTGCACTCTTCGGTATCGCACCAGACGCTTTTGCCGAGCGTGGAAGATGGGGAGGTTGGGCGCTATCGTTATGGGGATGAGGCGATGAGTTACGGGGTGCTGTGGGTGGATGCAGATCGTGTGTTGTTGCATCATGTGTTTTATGAGGGGGTGGAGGAACTGGGCTATGCGGAAGGCGTGATTAGGAGGAGGGAGTAAGGGCGGACAGCGTTTTTTTTAATACGAAAGCTCGTTCACGCCCTACGCCTTCGGAAAGTTAAACTCCGCGCCCTGTTGTCCCTCGTCCCAGCGCGTCGTCACTGTTTTTAGTTTTGTGTAAAAATGAACCGTCTCTTCTCCGTATATCCCATGCGAGCCGAACAACGATCGTTTCCACCCCCCAAACGAATGGAAGCCAACCGGAACAGGAATCGGAACATTCACCCCCACCATGCCGATTTTAATCCTCCGTGCAAAGTTCCGCGCCACACCCCCGTCGCGCGTAAAAATAGCAACGCCGTTGCCGAGTTCGTGCCCGTTCGTCAACGATACCGCCTCCTCCAACGAGGCAGCTCGCACGACTACCAGCACAGGTCCGAATATCTCCTCGCGGTAAATGCGCATCGAAGGGGAGACCCTGTCGAACAAACACCCCCCCAAGAAATACCCATTCTCATGCTCGGCAAGACGAAAGTTCCTGCCATCGACCACCAACTCCGCCCCCTCGTCGATACCGCTCTCGATATAGCCCAACACCTTCTCGCGATGCTGCTTCGTAATCAGCGGACCCATTTCGGCTTGAGCGTCCGTCGAGGGAGCGATGCGAATCTGCTTCACCCGCTCTGCCAACTTCGCCACCAACGCATCGGCAACAGCGTCGCCCACAGGCATGGCAACCGAAATCGCCATGCAACGCTCGCCCGCAGCGCCGTATGCAGAGCCCATCAGAGCATCGCACACCTTCTCCAAATTTGCATCGGGCATCACCACCATGTGATTCTTCGCGCCCCCCAACGCCTGCACGCGTTTTCCATGCGCACAGCCCGTCGTGTAGACATACTCGGCGATCGGCGTCGAGCCCACAAAGCTGATCGCCTGTACATCCTCGTGTGTCAACAACGCATCGACCGCCTCCTTGTCCCCTTGAACAACGCTGAACACACCCTTCGGAAAACCCGCGCGCTCGATCAGCTCGAACAGCAAAAGAGACGCGGACGGATCCCGCTCCGAAGGCTTCAGGATGAAACTGTTGCCGCACGCAAGCGCGTTCGCCAGCATCCACAAAGGCACCATGACAGGAAAGTTGAACGGCGTGATGCCTGCGCAAACGCCCACGGGCTGCCGCAAGGTGTGCGTATCGACCTGACGCGCCACATTCGTGCTATGCTCCCCTTTCAAAGCATGCGCGATGCCGCAGGCGAACACGATGGGCTCGATCCCGCGCGCCACCTCGCCGAGCGCGTCCCCGTGCGTCTTGCCGTGCTCGCGGCTGATGGTGAGTGCCAGCTGTTCCGTCTGATCTTCCAACAAATCGCGCAAGCGAAACATCAAGCGCGCGCGTTCGGCAGCGGGCGTCTCGCCCCATGCTTCTTGCGCAGACACCGCCGCGGCGACAGCTTTCGCCACCTCTTGCGAGGAGCAGAGCGCGACCGAGGCAATCTGCTCTCCTGTCGCGGGGTTGTAGACGGGCGAAGAGCGTCCGCTCTTGCTTTGATACAGGCTGCCTTCGACGACAGAGGCAACATTAGGCACAGAACCATGCATGAGGGCTCTCCTTTCAGATCGCAGGTTTCAGATCGCAGGTTTCAGATCGCAGGTTTCAGATCGCAGGGATGTATCGGACGGGGAAGGGCCGGATAACATGGTATAGGCGCGGTTCGCGTAAAGCAAGGGCTTTCTGTCGCTTGATCCGATCTCGATGTTGAGAACCTTGCCGATCACGACAAAATGGCTTTGGTAGCGAAGGGCTTGCAACACTTCGCAATCGAAGAAGCCGAGCGCGTCTTGCAACTTCCACGCGCCGCTAAACGTTTGTTGCCATTGCTGTTGCGTGTGGTCAAACTTGTTCTTGCCTTGCGGGTGGGGGGGTTGGCTTGCGAACAATTGTGCGAGCGCTCGTTGAGTTTCGTCCAGCATGTTGACGGCGAAGGTGTTGTTGGCTTGAATCTTTTGTGCGACGGAGGTTTTGTGGTGTAGGCAGACCAGCAGCGAGGGTGGCGTTTCGGCGGAGACGGGCGAGAGGGTTGAGATGGTCGCGCCTGCCTTGCCTGCAACGCCGTCGGTGGTGGCGATGGCGACCGAGGCGGCGAGACGGCTCATGGCATCCAAGAAGGGGCGCGATAGAGGAGGGGGGGAAGCGGGCATAGACAGACGGAGTCTACAGGGCGCACGATGGCTCGGCAATAGCGCTCGCCATAGCACACGCATAAAGAATCTTGGAAGAATTCTTGAGGAATTTTTGGCGGAAATTTTGGAAGGATTCGTGTTACACTCGATTCATGTCTTCTTCGGTTTGCCACCACTACATAGCAGGACGCTGGCTCGCCTCAGACGAAAGCGTGGAGAACCGCTCGCCTTCCGATACCTCCGACTTGGTCGGCGTCTACGCGCAAGCCACCACCCGTCAACTCGACGAAGCGTTGGACGCCGCTACCGACGCACAGCCCGCTTGGGAAAACACTCCTCTTGAAGAACGCGCCAACATCCTCAACGCTGTCGGCGAGGAGCTGAAAAAACGCGCGCAAGAACTGGGAGAACTGCTGTCGCGCGAAGAAGGAAAGCCGCTTGCCGAAGGGAAGGGCGAGGTTTTTCGCGCCGGACAATTCTTCACCTACTACGCCGCCGAAGTGTTGCGACAGCTGGGCGAAACCGCCGATTCCGTGCGTTTCGGGGTCGAAATCGACATCCGCCGCGAAGCCCTGGGCGTGGTCGGTGTCATCTCGCCGTGGAACTTTCCCATCGCCACCGCCAGCTGGAAGATTGCCCCTGCGCTCGCTTTTGGCAATACGGTCGTATGGAAACCAGCAAACCTCACCCCCGCCAGCGCGCATGCGCTTGCGCAAATCGTCGAGCGATGCAATATGCCGAAGGGGGTGTTCAACCTCGTCATGGGCAAGGGCAACGTGATCGGCGATCACATGGCAGCAAGCCCCAAGGTGCAAGGAATTTCCTACACGGGCTCGGTCGAGGTGGGGCGGACGATCGCGCAAAAAGCGATCACGCGCATGACAAAGTTGCAGATGGAGATGGGCGCCAAGAATGCGCTAGTCGTTGCAGACGACGCCGATTGCGATCTCGCCGTTTCTTGCGCCGTGCAAGGGGCTTTCGGGGGAACGGGGCAGAAATGCACCGCCTCTTCGCGCATCGTGGTGATGGAAAAGATCTACGATGCTTTTGTCGAAAAGGCGATCGAAGCGACGAGGGCTTTGCGTGTGGGACATGCTTTGGAGAAAGAGACGCAGATTGGTCCTGTCGTCAGTCAGGCGCAGTTGGAATCGAATCTGCGCTACCTGAAGCTTGCCGAAGAGGAGGGTTGTGCGCGTGCTTGCGGTGGCGAGGTTGTGGCGCGCAAGACAGAAGGTTATTACCTTACGCCTGCGCTTTTGCTTGAGGGCAACAACGCGATGCGAATCAATCGTGAAGAGATGTTTGCGCCGATGGCTTGTGTGATCAAGGTTTCGGATATTGAGGAGGCTTTGCGGGTTGCGAACGACACGCCTTTTGGCTTGGTTGGGGGAGTGATGACGCGTTCGCTTGCGCGCGCGACCTATTTTCGCAAAGGTTTGCGTTGTGGCTGTGTGATGGTGAATCTTCCAACCGCAGGGACGGATTATCATGTTCCGTTTGGGGGGAGGGGTATATCTAGTTATGGATCTCGTGAACAAGGAAGTTATGCGCGAGAGTTTTATACACAAACGAAGACGAGCTACATCAAGGCAGGCGAGCCTGAATAGGTAGATTAAGTTATATTTTAACAAAACGCGTAGTTCTCTTGCAACGCCAATCGGTCAGCGAGCAAACCTGCTACACTTCTCCCATGCCCTCCTCTTCCTCCCCCCTCGTCATCGACGGGCTGCAATACTGCCGCTGGAGCCGAGAAGTCTTTCTCCACGCGCGCGAAGGAGGGGTCGATGCCATCCACGCCACGATCGGATACCACGAATCTTTTCAAGAAGTCGTCCACAACATCGTCGCTTGGAACAAACTCTTCGCAGAAAACAGCGACCTCGTCCTCCACGCGCGAACCCTCACCGACATCCGACAGGCCCAAGCCAGCCACCGCACTGCCATCCTGTTCGGATTGCAAAACTGCTCGGCACTCGAAGAGAACCTCGGGCTCATACCGATCCTCTTCGACCTTGGCATCCGCTTCATGCAACTCTCCTACAATCGACAATCGCTCTTGGCGTCCGGTTGCACGGAACAAAACGACGGCGGACTCACCCTGCTAGGGCAACAGGCCATCCGAGAAATGAACCGCACAGGGATCGTTGTCGACCTGTCGCACGCAAGCGAACGAGCCTGCCTCGACGCGCTCACCCGCTCCGAACGCCCCGTCGCCGTCTCGCACGCCATCCCTTCCTTTTGGCACAAGACGCCGCGCAGCATCTCTGACAAAGTCTTGGCTGCCCTGAAAGACAACGGCGGCTTGCTCGGACTCTCCCTCTATCCCTACCACCTCAAAGACCATAGCAACTGCTCGCGCGAAAGCTTCTGCACCATGGTCGCACGCCTTGTAGAAAGGATCGGTATCGATGCCGTCGGCATCGGCAGCGACCTCTGCTACGGACAGCCCGACAGCGTCCTCGCTTGGATGCGCCAAGGACGCTGGAGCAAGCCCCAAGCTCACGGACGCAAAGGCGCAGAAGAACCTCCCCCCTCCTTCCCCCCGCAACCGCTATGGTTTCAAGACAATCGAAACTTTCCCGCCCTGCAAGAAGGGTTGTTGCAAGCAGGGTTCTCGCAGAAAGAGACAGAAAAAATCATGGGAGAAAACTGGGCACGGTTTTTTCAGCATGCACTCTCGCATCAAGACAACACAAAAGCGTGAGCACAAAAGCGCAAGAACAAGTTCACAACAGCAAGCCGCAGGAGAAGGTTCCTCTGCGCCCGCCACACGAGGTGATGCGTCTCGCGCGATTGGGCTCTTTCCACGCCAGCCGCCTGAGCTTCATGCGCTCGCTCTTGCGTCGCCTGACGCAAGAAGGATGGCACTTCGAGCGTCCGCTGTGGCGATTCGATCAATCAGCGCAAGGAATAGCAGGATACGCAGCAAAAGGTGTCGCCGTCTATCGTGCCTTCCGCACGCATGGTGGGAAGGACGCAGAATCTTGCCGTCAAGGATGCAAAAAACGCACGGGTTGCGGCGCATGCTATAGCCTCGTCTGCTTTGCCCACCCGATCGAGGCTGCGCAACGTTCGGACAGGGTGATCGCAGAGGTTTGGGATACGACCTTTGCTCTCTACGACGGCAGTGTGAGCGATGCAGAGCTCGCGCGTCTTTCGCACCAAGTGCCGCGTCAGGAGGCGGGGCGATTCCGTCAGAGCGAGCTGGTCGTCTCGCGCGCGAACAAGAGCGTGCGCCTGTTCGAGCATGCGCTAGAACGATTGTCGAAAGGCAAGCAACCCGACCGCGACTTCTTGACGAAAGTCGGCTACCTGCTGCGCACGACCGCCGTCTACGGCAACGGCAAGTTCGGTATCGCCGACCGTGAGCGCATCGCCGCGCGCTCGCTGTTTCGCTGCTCCTTCCATGCGGAGCTGTTTGCTGTGTTTCTCATCCGTCAGTTCAGCTTCGACTATGTCGAGCATATGGCACGTCAGCGTGCGCCTGAAAGTGCGGTCGCGTTGGGCGCGGAGGAACGCCGTTTGTTAGGGATCGGCAACGCGACGGGCTTGGGGATGGCTCCGTTCTTGGTCACGCACCCCGTGCTACTACACGCCTGGATCGAAACGCGTGAGCGCGCCCTGTCGCGCGTGCGTTCGCGGGGGGATGCGTCGCGTGCGAGCAGGAACAAGTTCGAGGCTGTCTTGGGGAACGTTGTTGCGGGGTTGCGCGAAGAGGCGGGGGGGTGGCAGACGGAGGACGCTATCTATCAAAAAAAG